>JBBSXY010000121.1:0-6192 GCA_038045525.1 Nanobdellota archaeon
TTTATAAGTTTCGTATGATTATTTCTTATGTAAATAATATGAAAAGAGAGGAGGAAAATCGTCCAAGCGTGGTCGATTTAGAGGAACACGGCTCTGTCAGACAGGAACAGCTCCACGATTTATTGTTTAGCAGGGAAATTGGATGGCAGGAAATGATCTATGACCTAATAAATACAGAGCAGCTAGATCCCTGGGATATAAACATAACCCTACTTACAGATAAATACCTGGAGAAGATAAGAAGCCTGGAAGAAGCAGATTTCTTTGTTTCCAGCAAGGTTCTTCTGGCCGCAGCCTTTCTTCTGAGGATAAAATCAGAGATTCTTCTGAATAAATACATAAAATCAATAGACGAGATCCTTTTCGGAGACAAAAATGCCTCGAACAAAGTCGGTCTTGAGAGCAATCCTGTCTTTAGCATAAACCTGGAAGAGGAAATTCCGGGGCTGATTCTAAAAAGTCCTATGCCAAGATTTCGGCGTGTGACTTTACAGGAACTCCTAGAATCCCTGAATAAGGCCATCGCCACGGAAAACAGGAGGATTAAGAAAGAAATAATAAATATAAATGCCCTCAGAGAAATTGATATTTCTCTTCCAAAGAAAAAATTCAATATAAAAAACGAGATAAGGGAGTTATATGAAAGGCTTCTGCAACACTTCAGGGAAAACAAACACAAGACAAAGGTATCTTTCACAGATTTCATAGGAACCGACAGAAAAAACAGGATACTTTCTTTCTCCCCATTATTGCACCTTGACAATCAGAAAAAAGTATGGCTTGAGCAGGAAAAACCTTTCGACGATTTCCACATATGGCTCAAGGAAACTTACCTTGCAAACAATCCAGATCCTTTTGCAGAACTTAAGAAAGAATTAGAGCAAGAGATGGAAAGAGAATATGAAGAAGAAACAGAAGATTTTGACAGAGAGAAAAAGAAAAGGCTGGGCAAGATAAAAAGAGATTTTCAAAACCCTCTCGGCGAAATGGCTGATTGATTAAAGTTCATTGAGAATTTTGTGTTACAAATTCATGAACCTTTTGAAATAGACTATCTTGTTCTCCCGTAACAACTAAATTTCCCCTTGTTCCTGCAACACGATCAACTTCACCACTGCCTTCCCAGTCTTCATCGTAACTTATTCTTAATTTGGCAGTTACCATTTCTTCAGAGATAGAAAACTCACCATTAAAAAGATTAATCTTAATTGTTTTAGGATCAAATTTTTGCGCTAATTTTTTCAAAACACAATGATTATAAATTGTTTGCGAGTCTCCCTCATTATAAAATTCCCCTCCTCTACTTCCAATATTTAGAGTATACATAACTCCAGTTTTAGAATCCTTAAGAATTACTTGTTGATTTTCTCTTAATTCTGTTATAGAAGTTAATGTGGATCCTTTTTTTGTTCTAACAATTCTCTCTTCTTTTGTATCTGACAGAATTTCTTGCTTATCAACTTCTACTAAATAGGCTTTTAGTTTTCCTTTTTTAACCATCTTCTGAAAGAAACATCTCATATCAAAACTGCTTTTTCCTACACCTACTTTAGCAACTTCCTCTAGTTGAGCCATAATTTCCCTATTAATTTATAATTTTTAAATATATCTGTAATAAAAACCATACTTTTGCATACAAAATTATAAAAAGTACTAAGCCTGTGAATTACCCGATGGCGAGAATAATAGGTAAGGGGCACTCCTTTGATGATGTATTAATTGTCCCAAAATACAACAAAGTTCTTTCCAGAAAAGACGTGAACTTTAGGACAAGAGTAACAAAAAATCATTCTATAGAAATACCTATCCTGGCTGCAAATATGGACACAATTTGTGAATCTGAAATGGCAATTGCCCTTGGGAGATTAGGAGGCCTTGGAGTCATTCACAGATTCATGTCTATTGAAAAACAGGCAGAAGAAGTAAAAAAAGTAAAGAAAGAGGGATTGCTGTGTGCGGCAGCAATAGGGGTAAAAGACTTTGAAGAAAGGGCTGAGGCACTCATAAAATCAGGCCTGGAAATTCTTGTGATAGATATTGCACACGGGCACTCAAAATATGCAGGAAAAACTTTGGATTACCTAAAAAGAGAATATCCCGATACAGACATAATGGCAGGCAATATTGCCACCAAGGATGCTGCTCAATATTTTTTAAGCAAGGGCGCAGATGCTATCAAGGTTGGAATTGGAGCCGGATCTTTGTGCACCACAAGATTGATGACGGGAGCAGGAATACCTCAAGTAACGGCCATAATGGATGCTTATGAAGCTTCTCAGGGAAAAATACCGATTTGTGCTGATCAGGCAATAAGAACGTCGGGGGATATTGTAAAGGCACTAGGTGCAGGCGCAAACACTGTCATGTGTGGGTTTCTTCTTGCGGGAACAGACGAAACTCCCGGGCAAATAACTGAAAAAAAAGGCCATAAATTCAAGCTTTACAGAGGTTCTGCAAGTTACGATGTCAGTTTTACAAATAAAGGATCGAAAGAAGATATAATCAGCGTTGAAGGAACAGAGACTCTGGTTCCATACAGGGGACCTATAGCTCCGATAATTAGAGAAGTTTTAGGAGGATTAGCTTCTGGAATGACTTATGTGGGAGCCCTGACAATGGAAAACTTGATTGGAAAAGTCGATTTTATCGAGATAAGCTCTGCAGGATTTAAAGAAAGTGAGCCTCATGGAAAGAAAAAAGATTGAATATATTAGATGCCTATAGGTCTCCATTCAAAAGAATGCCACCCTTCAAAACAAAAGTAATCTGGTCTGAAATTACCAGTGACTGTTATTGCAAAAGTTTTTACTCTAATTTTTGTTTCGTTTTCTATTCTAGTTTTCCACAAGTTTAGACTATTGCCTGTAAAACAATTATCATCTACAAGTAAAACAGGTAATCCTGTATCACTTAACATGCCCTTCAAAGATATGTCTGGTATAATGCGTTCTGATCCGGAATATAATCTTCTGTATCCATAAGAAAGAAGTTTAAGTGCAAATTCAGGGAAATAAGGATATGAGGAATTTAGTATATGGGCCAATTTTCTATTCCTTCCTTTTCTTATTACAGAAGGCAACTGGGTTTTTTTACACCCAAATCTATCAGAAAAGTATAATCCTAATTGCTCTGTTCCTGTGCCCAAATTAACTACAGTTCCTATTTCTAATCCATCCGAATTCATTCTTGTAAAAACATCATCTAAGTTTTTTCTTATATCTTTGTATCTAATAGTCATATTTTTTAATTAATAAATCGGTTTATAAATTTAAGGTAAAATAAAATCTATATCATATACTATACATCCTATTTTATATCATACGAGAACGAAACACCTTAAAAACCAACCCGTCTTCTGCTATATATGAAATTAGGGGTGTTGTTTTCTGGAGGCAAAGATTCGACAATGGCAACATGGCTTGCCAAAAAAGCAGGGCACGAAATAGCGTGCCTTATAACTCTTCATTCTGAAAACCCCGACAGTTACATGTTTCACACTCCTTCTATAAAAAGGACAGATACACAGGCAGCGGTCATGGGTTTACCATTGATAACAAAAGATACAAAAGGCATCAAGGAACAGGAGCTAGAAGACCTGGAAGAAGCCATAAAAACAGCAATGAAGAAACACAAAATAAAAGGCATTGTCACAGGAGCTTTACACTCTAACTATCAGGCCACCAGAATACAGAAAATCTGTAGCAAACTTGGCCTGCAATGCGTAAATCCTCTTTGGCACAAAGACGAATTTCAATACCTTCAGGAGCTGATAGAAAACAAGTTCAAGGCAATAATAACAGGCGTCTCTGCCTATCCATTGAATGCCTCTTGGCTTGGAAGAGTTATCGATGAAGATTTTATCCGCGATGTCACAAAGCTCAACGGAAAATACAAGATCCATGTTGCGGGAGAGGGTGGTGAGTTTGAATCTTTCGTCCTTGACTGCCCTTTATTTAAGAGGCCATTAAAAGTCAGAGGAGCTGATTTCACAGGCGAAGACAACAGCTGGAAAATGGAGGTTGAGGTTGAATAAAAACATCTAAATCTTTAAATAAAATCAAATATAATTGATAATAATGGATGGATCGTTTAGATTTAATGATACTGATTTAGAAAGAGATGTTTCAAAGCGCTTGGAAAAAATTCTCTCAGAAGATGAATCTCTATTAATAATGCCCCATATAACTCTAGAGGAAATTAATAAATATACAAGAGAAGCAATGGAAGATGCCAAGAATCAGGGTAATATGGCATTGTATCAAGGTTTGGTTTTATATATAACAAAAATTGCTTTAAAAAAAGCCAGAGAATCTCATTAAAATAAAAAATTCTTTTTCAATGGACCTGTCGAGAATCGAACTCGAGTCTCCTGACTGCCAGCCAGACATAATGCCATTATACCACAGGCCCTGATTTTATTTATGTTTTTTATATGTCTTATGCTATATAAAAATATTTAAAGCCATCTTTATAAAGAGTGGGATGACCAGAAAAATTTATAGAATTCACCATTTTACTCCAGAAACGCGGACAATTGCAGAAAAAGCCCTTGAAAATTTTGCTCGGGAAAATCTTGATTACAAAAATGGTGAAATAACCAGTGCTCGTTTTAGACGTTTTGCATGTTCTACCGGTCTTTATTTGCATATAGAAAGCAGTTCGGGAAGTTGGGGTGTTTCACCTATAATGACAGATATTGGAGAAATTTCTGGTTTATTAAAAAAAATGGATGCAAGAACTCCTCAAGGCTTAAAAGGGAAAGGAGTTACAGTTTATTTTTCTAAGAAAAAAGATTTAGCGGTTGGGTTTTCTGTTAGGCAGTAATATCAAATCTTCAGCAGACTTTCCTTCCCGGTTTTCATGTCCCTAACCTTGAATTTCTTCGCCTTGACTTCTCTCTCCCCGACAAAGACCGCTTTTCCAAAACCATAAGAATTTGCGTAATCCAATGCCTTGCTTGGTTTCCCGTAATAAACTGATGTGATTTTGTTTTTGCTTCTAATCTTATTTGCTAATTTTATAGACTCTTCATCCTTACCTAATGAAATTATGAGATATTTTTCCTTATTGGGACTTATTTTTGAAACAGCCGCAAGTCTTTCGATGCTTACGCCATATCCTACTGATTTGACATTATTGAATGTGTAAGACCCACCCCCAAAAATAGACTCTTTTATATCAGACTTTATCTCAAAGATAGTTCCATCATAATAGCTTAATCCACGGGCTAAGGAAGGGAGAAATTTAATCTCTATATTATACATTTTGCAGTATTTTTTTAGCTCCATAATCTCTTGGTATGATTTATATTTCTTAAAGTAAGATTCTGGCTTCTTGAATATACTTAAAATTTTTTCAGCGCCGAACTTTTTGAGGTTCGCTTGAACCTCTTTTTCACTCAACTTATCCAGCTTATCAATTTCGCGGATAACCTCTATGGTGTCTTTTATTTTCTGTTCCTTGAGAATTTCATTCAGCAATTTTCTGTTATTAAAATAAATTGTTGCTTTTATTCCAAGCTTTTCCAATATATCCTTTGCTGTTACTAAAATTTCAGCTTCGTCTTTAATAGTTGAGCCGACAATATCGACTTCACACTGTGTGAATTGGCGGAATCTGTTTGCCGAAATAGGCTCGTCTCGAAAAACCTCTCCAACCTGGTATCTTTTGTATGGAAGCTTTTTATTTCTCATAAGTCTCTTGAGCTGGAAAGTGAACTCATATCTCAGTGCAAGGTTTCTCTTTCCTTTGTCCTGTAGCCTAAAAACATCCGAGACTGCTTCGTCATTAACATTCTCTCCCCTGACAAACTCTTCCCGCTCTATAATAGGGGTTTCTGCTGGCTCAAATCCATATTGCTCAAAAGTTTCAACTATGATTTTTCTTATTTCTGCTCTTTTCCGGGCTTCTTCCCCGGAAAAATCCCTGAATCCTTTTACGGGCTCTGTTTCTTGTGTCATTTTGTTTTCTCCAGTTTTTTAAATAAGTCATCAACTTTTCTTTTTATTGTTAATATAGTATTCTTTATATTTGCTTTATCCATATCAAACTCGTCCTTAATACTCCAAATAATCAGTTTCTTTTGTATTGAAGGAAGAGGATAATTAAAAACTATTCTGGGTATATCATCTGCTACTACAATTATAATTCTAGCATACACCATATCTTGATAAGTTAGGGGAAGAGGATTTC
>JBBSXY010000122.1:0-1220 GCA_038045525.1 Nanobdellota archaeon
TAAAAAATATAACAGATAATATTAAAATAAAATAATCAGAAATGGAGGAAACAAAAAAATTATTAGGGTCTATATCGGTTTCTCCAAAAATAATTGAAGAGGTGACGGCCCAGGTAAAGGATATTACGGGATTTAAAAAGAAAATCCAGGATTATCTTATTGAAAACGTGACAGACCTTTTGGATGTGATTTTGTACGGAGCAATCACATTAGATGTTTCTGACATTCACATTGAACCGCAAGAAGAAGAGGCTAGGCTTAGAATAAGATTAGACGGCATCTTACAGGATGTTGTTTTTTTTGACCAAAATATCTATCACCATTTAATTTCCAGATTAAAGCTTCTTTCGCATTTAAAATTAAATATTACGGATAAACCCCAAGACGGCAGATTTACGATTGCAGTTTCTAATTTATTAATTGAAATAAGAAACTCCAGTTTGCCAGCCGAATATGGAGAATCAATTGTAATGAGAATTTTAAATCCAAAAAGTTTAATTAATTTAGAAGATTTGGGTTTAAGAGACGATCTTTATAAAACTTTTGAAAAAGAAATTTTAAAACCAAACGGAATGATAATTGTAACCGGTCCCACGGGATCTGGTAAAACAACAACCCTTTACGCCTTTTTAAAAAAAATCCAAAACCCGGAAATTAAAATTATTACAATTGAAGACCCAATTGAATACCACTTAAAGGGCATTTCGCAAACTCAAGTTGCTCCCGAAAAAGGATACGATTTTTCAGACGGCTTAAGATCTATTGTAAGACAAGACCCCGATGTAATTCTGGTTGGTGAAATTAGAGACTTAGAAACTGCAAAAATAGCCCTGCAAGCGGCTTTAACGGGACACTTGGTGCTTTCTACCCTGCACACTAATGACGCAGCTGGAACCATTCCAAGGCTCGTAGATCTTGGAGCTGACCCTTCCTCAATCGCGTCAGGGCTAAAAATGGCCGTGGCGCAACGATTAGTGAGAAAAGTCTGCAAAAAATGTTCAACACTTTCAAAGCCAAACAAAAAAGAATTATCAGAACTTAAAAAAGGTTTGAAAAAATTACTCGAGTCCATAAAAATTCCAGACATAGATAAGGCGCAGATTTCCAGAGCAAAAGAAAAAGGGTGTGAAGCTTGTAACTTCACAGGATATAAGGGCAGACAAGGTTTATTTGAAGCATTTTTAGTTGATTCTGAAATGGAAAAATTTATCTTAACTAAT
>JBBSXY010000123.1:0-1346 GCA_038045525.1 Nanobdellota archaeon
TTTTTTGTTATATGCATTTCCTATTACTCTGTCATCAATTTTTTTATAAATTCCTAAATTCCCTAAAGATTAGGCAGTATTAATTCTAAAAATACTTATTAATACCAATAACCGACGATTAAACGATACATTTATATAGACTAAATACTGCCTATATAGGCAGTATAATGACATTCATAAGATATAAAAAATTTGGGAAGAAGGAATATGCCTATGAAGTAACAGAGTTTTGGGATAAAAAGATAAGACGATCTCGGCAAAAAAGCAGATATCTTGGTATGGCTGTAGATAAAAAAAACAAAATATTTGAAAAGAAAAAGATAAGTATATTGCGGGAAAAATTAATACTTGATTTTGGAGATAGCTATGTTTTGAGCAAATTTTATGAGAACTTAGAACTAACAAAAATTATTAAAGAAAATTTTAAGGAATATTGGCAAAATATTCTTGCTTTAGTTACTTATCGGTTATGCTATCCTTCAGCCATGATGTATGCACAAGAATGGATAAGCGGAAACTTTGCAAAATTAGCTTATCCAGAAGCAAATCTTTCTTCTCAAAGGATAAGCGATTTTCTTAAGCTATTGGGTGATGAGAATTTGGAAAGAAAATTTTTCAGAGAGTATCTTTCTACTTTTTCTCATTCAAAGAAAGGAATTATTATTGATGGAACTTCATTGCCAAATCAAATTCACATGCCCATGACTGCATGGGGATTAAGCGGAGAAGAGATAGACAAACAAATAAGATTTCTTTTAGTAGTTGATAAAGAAAGTACAGACCCTTTATATTTTAGAGCTCTTCCTGGAAATATTGTAGATGTATCCGCACTCAAAAATACTATAATGGAATTGAGAAAATACGACGTGAAAAATAGTTTTGTATACATGGACGCGGGATTCTTTTCAGAGAATAATATTAAAGAGATGTATGAAAGTGAGATAAACTTTCTTACAAGACTTCCTGCTGAGAGAATAATTTACAAGCAGCTTATAAGAGAAGAAGCTAAAAATCTCGAAACTGGAATTAATCTCACAAGATATGGAAAAAGAGTTTTATTCGTAAAACAAAGAGAAATAGAATTATTTGGGCGCAAGATATTTGCCCATATAGTTTTAGACCCTCAAAGAAAAGGAAGAGAAATAAATCGTATCGGGCTTAATCTTATTGATGAGAAAGACTGCAATGATGACTTTGAATATAATTTAATGAACAGAGGGATTATGATTTTAATTTCTTCTTTTGATATACTAAAAGATGATGTAGTTCCTGCTTATTATGTAAGACAAACTGCAGAAATGATGTTTGGTTTTTCAAAGGATGATATTGACCTCTTACCCTTAAGA
>JBBSXY010000124.1:0-1101 GCA_038045525.1 Nanobdellota archaeon
ATAGCGTAAGCGGCGCTGTGACTTCGGTTAAAACCATAGGAGGCGAAGGGTAAAATCCACTCCCAGATTTCAATAGCTATTTTTTTGTCAACGCCGTTTTTTACGGCGCCATTTATAAACTTTTCTTCCTGGGCGTTAAGAAGTTCTTTTATTTTTTTGCCGATAGCCTTTCTTAAAACATCGGCCTCACCCAAGGAAAACCCGCATATTTCTTGAGCTATTTTCATTAATTGTTCTTGGTAAATACAAATGTTGTAAGTTTCTTTTAAAATCGGTTCTAATTTGGGGTGGAGATATTCTATTTTTTGCTTGCCGTGCTTTCTTTCAATGTAGTCTGGGATAAATTGCATCGGGCCTGGCCTATATAAAGCCACCATAGCGATTAAGTCCTCAAAAACAGTTGGTTTTAATTCTTTTAGATATCGCTTGAAACCGTCGCTTTCCATTTGGAAGACGCTGGTCGTTAGAGCGTCTTGTAAAAGTTTATAAGTTTTTGCATCATCAAAAGGAATATTTTCAATATCAATTTTTAATTCATTGTGAAGCACATAAATTCTAGCCAAAGTGTCTTCAATTATCGTTAGGTTTTTTAAACCCAAAAAATCCATTTTTAAAAGTCCCAAATCTTCAATGCTGTGCATTTCATATTGGGAAATAATGTTTCCATCCTCTTGAGTTGGTCTTTGTAATGGAACTAAGTCAGTTAGAGGGTCGGCTGATATGACAACTCCGCAGGCATGGGTTGATGCGTGGCGGGCAACTCCCTCCAATTTTTTGGCTAAATCAATTAGTTTTTTTGCCTGAAGGTCAGATTGATATAAATCGCTGAATTCTGATACTTTTTCCAGAGTTTCTGCCAGGTCCATTCCAGTTGGTACCATTTTTGCCATCTGGTCGCAATAACTATATGTATAATTTAAAGCTCGGCCAACATCCCTTATAACAGCTCTGGCTGCCATTGTTCCAAAAGTAATAATTTGGGAAACATGGTCTGACCCGTATTTTTGAGATACATATTTTATAACTTCATCTCTCCGTCTATCGGCAAAATCCAAATCAATATCTGGCAGAGAGATTCTTTCGGGATTTAAGAAGCGCTCA
>JBBSXY010000125.1:0-1067 GCA_038045525.1 Nanobdellota archaeon
AAGCCTTGCTTTGTTTGGTTTCAAGCTGAGGCGTCACAAAAATCTGATTGGTTTATATTACCAATAGAATATTCTTTACGAGACCATGGAGAACAAAGATAAACTTCACCGTCAGGGTCGACTCCTGCTGTATACTGCAGAGCGCATATCCAACATCTTGACGGTATCGGCAACACCTCATGGTTAATTCCGGTAACAGCGGTGATCTGATCTTGGTCCATGCCAAAATTATTTTTGAATACTCCGATAAGATGGTTAATCTGATGAAAAGATAGTTCAACATCTTGCCCAGACTCAAAATTACCAACACACCTTATCAAAATATTATCAACTCCGAGACTTTTAAAATAGTTGAATATTTCAAAAGCAGAAGAAAAATTTTCACGACATATCAGAATTTTCACGCCACATAATATACTTGAAGCAGTACAATCCTTCAATTTTATCATCTTCAAAATTTGTAGTTCCATTTTGCAAGAATCATAGTCTAACCTTATACGGCAGGATGCCACTTGCCAAGGGTCTTCTCTCGGGCAAATATTCGAAGTCCTTTGTTTTTTCTGATCTCGATCCTAGATCGAAGGATCTAAAGATCACAAAGGATATTTTAGAATTTGTTGGAGATAAAAGTCATCAAATTACAGTCGAACATGCCATTCAATGGCCACTAGAATACGCTGAAAAAATTGTTTTAGGAGTTAAAAATATTTCACAACTTAAGAGCGCCATAAACGCTTGTGAGGGACATTTAACCAGAGCCTACTGAGAAACAGCGTCAGGTCAACTGATCTTTTTGCAATAGGCCTTAGTGATAAATTTAATAAATTCAGGAGAATTTTTAACGTGAGTAAATTTATTCAAGAGGTTTTTGATCGAGCTTTTACCAATGGAAATGATGAGACCTTGCTCAATGCTGCGCATGATTTTATGGTGAAGTCATTTTTACCAAAATACTCCTATAATTTTTCATGGCTCGGTCGTCCGATCATCCAGTACCCTCAGGACATAATCGCGATGCAAGAGATTATCTGGCAGGTCAAGCCAGACCTAATCATTGAAACCGGTAT
>JBBSXY010000126.1:0-2085 GCA_038045525.1 Nanobdellota archaeon
TTTTCCGTGTGTCATGATAATTAATTAACTGAAAAAATAGTTTTTAAAGGTTTTGAGGTGTTTTTAAAAAACCCCCTTCGCATACCTCTACGTTTTTGTCACTTTTATAAAGTAGTTATAAACAGAAACAATTATAAATAGAAGACTTCAGGAAAAACTATGGATACAAAAACAAAACCAGAAATCAATGTTGATATTAAATCAGCAGGAATTCAATCAGCAGTAGTTTATGCCCCGCTTGATAAAGCGCTTGAGGCTTTGACAGAAAAGGGCTATAGAGTGATTTTTTTGCCTGAAAACGTAAGACTAAGAATTCAGCAAGGCCCGCGTTCTTTTATATCAAGAAACGGAAACTGGACAGGGGAAGGAGTTATTTATTTTCCAAATGGAAAGCCAAAACTTGTAAGAACTTCCCCAATTCTTTTATCAGCAAAGGAAGCCACACAGGCGCATAAAAGTAGAGAAGAATTTTATCCAAGCCAGAACCAGATTGACCAGGCGCTTATTGATTCCATCGATTTTCCGCAGGAAAATATTAAAATTCCAACAGACAGACTTTCCGAAGAAGCTTTGACTGTTTGGGCTTTCGGCGGAGAGAAAGAAGCAAGGGCTTACGGAGAATTTTTAAGAGAAGCGGGAATCAAGGAAATGCCTGTTTATGCTGTTAATAAAAATCGCATCAGCAGACAGAACAGTCCTTTTGCAAGACAAATATGGTTTAAGTATCTTGGCGACGGGTCTGGACTTGGTGGCTACGCCAGAAGCATCATGCATGGCTATGCCGGAAGGTTGTGTGGATTGAAGATAGATTTAGAAGACGCACTTTGCCGGGAAAATAAACCTGAGAAAGAATTTAGTATTTTTCCTAAACTTGAATATATTAATCTTAGATTATTATCTCAAAATCGCCAAGCTCTTTTTTAACAAGCTCAAAAACCCTTGGATTTATCTCAAGGGATTTTGAAAGTTTTTGTTGTTCCACACATTCTGAAACTTCCTTCATATCAGAATCAGAAACGGTTGTTGTTATCTTCCTGATTTTTCCATCAACGAATAAGAAGCTTACTCCGTTGCAATGTAATAGTTCAGCCACAGCATGTTTTCCGTCTTTTTGGTATCTGAGCCTCATCCTTCCTTTCTCCATGCTTACCATGTCGCTTCTCTGGGAATAGTCTATCAGGTCATTTATAAGTATTGAAGCGTTTTTCCTGGCTTCATCAACTTTTCTGGAATCCAGCTTTCCTCTTTTGAATTCTGCCTTCGCGGTTATGACCTCTCTTAAAATCTTCAGGTGGTTCTGCGTGAGCTTTCCCTGCTTAACCAATGCCTCAAATGCGGAAACAGCCTCTGTCTGCGTCTTTTTTCCAGAGATGGCTTCAAGCAGGTTAAAAATATCCTTGTGGATTTGCTCTATGGTTTTTTCCTGAGTCCTTTTTTCTATCTGTTTTCTCAGTTCCTGAAGCCTTTTCAGATAATCCTCTGTGTCCTGAAGCATCTTGTCCAGTTCTGCTCCTTTAATTTCCTTAAGTTTTTCGTGCTCAAAATCCTTATATGCCTGGATTATATTTTCCAGGATAGTGATATATTTTTTCTCGAGCATTTTTTCCTTATCGACAAATATTTTCTTCATGTCGCTGGCAGTCTGCTTTGGAGTTGGAGGAGCAAGTCCATAAAGCATCAGCAGGGCTTGGCTCGGAGTCGTGATGCTCCAGTAAATATCGTGAATTAGAATATCAAGCAGGGCTTGTTTTGCCCTTTTTACTGCCTTATCCCCCATTGACATGAACATATCTATTGCCTCCGGAGATGGTTTCAAACGGCCCATCTTCAACAGGGCTTTCCAGGGAAGGAAAGTTCCTCGGTCATACAATGGAATTCCGTCTCTGATGAAAGTAAACATAACAGGATGGGCATCTTTAACGCTCTCCCAAAAATCAGTCAACAGGTAGACTTGCACATTAAGGATGTTTTTCTTTGAGCCAGCGAGTGCAGTTGCCTCTGAAATATACTGCAAAATCATGCTCCTCAGTCTTTCTTTCAATTCAAGGCGGGGCATTCTCTTCACATCTGTGTCGTTTATTATTA
>JBBSXY010000127.1:0-6811 GCA_038045525.1 Nanobdellota archaeon
TTGAAATAGCCCTTATATAAAAGGTTTAGGCTGTTTTATCATATGCTTTTGTGTTAATCTTTTCTGATTGTGTTGCTGGCTGGCTGTTCTGGATGTTGTCCTGGTTTCCTGCATTTGTATAAGCCCTGAAAGCTGCATCTGTAAGCTTCCATCTTGATCTTTTGATGTATTGGTCTCCTTTGGGATTTTTTCTTATTTCTGTCACAAGGGTTTTTTCCTTCAGTTCTTTGAGAATGGATTTCACAAATTCCTCATCCCTTGCAACTTCTCTTGCTATATGTGACGTGAAGACAGACTTCATAGAAACAGAATAAAGAAAGGCAAGAATCTGCTCTGAGATTTTGTCCTTCTTTTTGTCAGAGATTTTCATAGAAAACCTCTGTTTTGGTGTTTTAAATTACTTTTCTTTTTCCTTTTGAGGCCTAAATGTGGGCATGGGCAGATGCAGTGGAAGATTTAACTCGTCTTCAAGCTGCAACGACCTCAAAGAGGCCTTTCTCATTATCACATTGAAAAGAAAAGTCCTGAAATCCAGGGGCATCTGTCCCTTTTTCCATTCCTTCGTGACTTCTTTTGCCTGTTTTTCTTCAATGGAAATAATTGCTGTTCCCCTTAGATCAACTTTCGCATAGTCTGGCTCGTAATTCACAGAATAAGAAAACTTTGCCTGAAGAAGGCTTTCTTTTGTCTTCAAGATATCTGATTCCAGGGACTTTAGCTCAGAAACATCGATGTTTGTCTTTATGTTAAGCTTTTCGGTCCTGTCCTTTAGCCTTTCTATGCTTATCTTGTCAAAATTAAATCCGACGACTCTCATAGCAATAAGGGGTTTGGATTATTTTTAAAGTTTTATATTTGAATATGTTGGGTAGAAGTCTTATCTAAATTTGTTTAAAATGCCTGTTTTTATATCAGGTCTTCTTCAGAGACTATGATGAAGTCTCCTATAGCTATGATGGAGTTGTGAGGGATTAGCAGCTCGTTTGAAGAAGATTTCTCCAGGTTCAGGTTTCTGGTATATGGTGTGGCGTCTTTTACTACCACGCTTATGAGCTCTCCGGACTTGGTCTCAAACGTTACATCCTTGACAAATCCCAGTCTTTTGCCTTCTTTGGTAACAATCATCTTCCCAACGACCGAGGTGAAGGGGTTTTTGTCTCCTTGCATAGAAAAACAGAGCAAGAAATAATATATAAACTTTTCTGTAAATCTAAATAGATTTTAGAGAATATAATAAAGACCCACACACCCCTTGTTTTCTCATGGAAATCTTTATAAATAAAATAATGACTATTTATTATTTATTATTTATTTAAAAAAATTTATATTATATAGTATATACTTTTCTGGTTTTTTGTTCTGAAATGTATTTTTAAACTTTTTTCAAAAAGATTTTTGAGAATCCTACAAAATTTATTTTCCACATGAAATTAAGGTGTTCTTCTTAATTAGTGGTTATAAGTCTTTATATAAAAGGCAAATTTTTTGCCGATACTGTTTAACATTTTTTGGTGTTTTTCCACAGGAAACAAACGTGTGAGCGGAAGGGGATGTAATGAAAACCGATCTGGACAAAATCTTTGAATCTTTTGACGATGATAAAATCTTTAAGGACAAATCCATACTGCAGTCCAACTATAGGCCAGAGGAGATTCTGCACAGGGAAGACCAGATAAAACAAGTTGCGTCTGTCCTCGCTCCTGTGCTGAGGGGAGAAAGGACCAGCAATCTTTTTCTTTACGGAAAAACCGGAACAGGAAAAACCCTGTCCGCTTTGTATATGAAAGACCAGCTTCTTAAAAGAGCAAAAAAAGACCGGGGTTTTAACCTTAAAATAGAATACATAAACTGCAAACTGAAAAAAGTTTCAGATACAGAATACAGAATACTCGCCGAAATAATAAAAAAGCTTGGCGGAGAGGTTCCGAGTACAGGACTCCCCACAGGAACAGTTTACACTAAATTTATAGATATGATAGATAAGGAAAAACAATTCTTAGTTTTGATTTTAGATGAGATAGACCAGGCAGTAAAAAAAATTTCCAGCGACTTTCTTTACAACCTCACGAGGCTGAACCTTGAACTTTCAAAGACGCAGATATGCCTTGTTGGAATAAGCAACGACCTCACTTTCCTAGACGGCCTGGACCCGAGAGTAAGGAGCAGCCTGTCCGAAGAGGAGGTAATTTTTCCTCCATATAATGCGATTCAGCTCCAAGATATCTTGAATAAGAGGTCGGAAGAGGCGTTTAAGGAAAGAGTGATTCAGGAAGGGGTGATTGCAAAGTGTGCAGCCTTTGCAGCAAGAGAGCATGGCGATGCAAGAAGGGCTTTGGATTTGCTAAGGATAGCTGGAGAGATGGCAGAGAGAGACAATTCAAAAAAAATTTTGATGAAACACCTGGATGAAGCAAACACAAAAATTGAAAGGGATAAGATTCTGGATGTCATCAAAACAGAGCCGAAACAGTTTCAATATGTCCTCTACTCTATAATAACTCTTTCCGAAAAGAGCAGAGGTAGCCCGGTATTCACTGGAGATGTTTATAACTTCTATGAAGAAGTCTGTCTGAAGAACAAGGCAGAGGTTCTTACGCAGAGAAGAGTCTCTGATATCGTACAGGAATTTGACATGCTTGGAATAATCAACGTAAGGGTTGTTTCAAAAGGCCGCGGCGGACGAATGAGAGAAATAAAGCTTGCAATAGCAAAACCAATAGTCGAGAAGGCAAAAGAAATAATTCAGGAAGCCCTTGATTACAAATAGCAAATAAGTAAATAACCCAAAAAACAAAAATGAATCCAAAAGAAATTCTCAGATATTGTATTGAAAAAGGGTTGCTCTTAGATTCAGAGGTTTTGAATCTTTTCAGCGAGACTGCAGATGAAGATTCTGTAAAAAAAATAATAGAAAGAATAGGGAGCTACACGAATAAGAGGATAATAACTAAAGAACTTGTCGAAAAAAATAAAGAGCAGATAAGTGAATTTTTCATGGGGCTTCCGAAGGAAAACCAGGTGAATCTGGAGAGGCTCAAAATTAAACTTGGGCTTCAAATAGAAATTTCCAAGGAAAGTTCAGCAGTTTATGCTCCGCCAGTTATGTTTTCTGTAGAAGAAGATTTTCTAGAGCCCCAGACCAGAGTTCTTTCAAAGACCCCCTCTTCCAGGAAAAAAATAAAGGTGGAAGATTTTGTAAAAAATCTGAGAAGCAGGTTTCAGGATATAAAAGAAATTCTGCAGGAACATCCTGAACTTGAAGGTCTCGTTTCTATCAATAAGCTTTCAAGGACAAGGCAAAAAAATTCAATAATAGGGATAGTCTCATACAAAAAAATTACTAAAAACAGGAACATACTTCTTGATGTAGAAGATTTTACGGGAAAAATAAGAACCCTTGTAACCCAAAGTAAACCAGAGATTTACAAAAAGGCAGAGGAGATTTCTTTAGACAGTGTCCTTGGGTTCACAGGATTTGGGGATAGGGAAATTTTTTTTGTCAGCAATATAGTTTTTCCAGAGGCAATGATTCATGAAAGGAAAAAATCCCCTGTCGAAGAAAATGCCTTGTTCATAAGCGATCTGCATTACGGAAGCAAGTTTTTCTTGGAACAGAGTTTCCTGAAATTTATAGACTACCTCAATGGGAAACATGGAAAAATGAGCGAGGTTGAAAAAATAAAATATCTCTTCGTGGTCGGGGACCTTGTTTCAGGAGTTGGAATTTATCCTGGTCAAAAAAACGACCTCAAAGTGGAAGATTTGGAGGCACAGTTTCAGGGAATTGCAGGGCTTTTTGGCAAGATAAGGAGGGGAATCAAAATAATAATCTCTCCAGGAAACCATGACGGAGTGAGAATTATGGAGCCGCAGCCTGTTCTTGATGAAAAATATGCGTGGCCTCTCTATAACATGAAAAACATTATCCTCACGGCAAATCCTTCTTATGTGAATATAGGTGCAAGAAAAAATTTTTCGGGATTTGATGTTCTTACCTATCACGGATTTTCTTATCCGTTTTATGCAAACACTGTTCCAAGCCTTGTTGAAAAATCCCTAAACGAGCCAGACAAGGTTATGGCTTATCTTTTAAAAAATAGGCACCTGGCACCCACATATTCCTCAATTCAAGCCTATCCTTCTGAAAAAGATGATATGGTAATAAAAAAAATTCCTGATATCTTTGTTTCAGGACATACTCACAAGTGCGCTGTTTCCTATTACAATAATATCCTGATTATTTCTGGCTCCGGATGGGAAGAAGAGACAGAATACCAGAAAAGAAAAGGGAACCAGCCTGATTTCTGCAAGGTTCCTATGCTCAATTTAAAAACAAGGGCTGTAAAAATCCTAGATTTTGACATGAAAGAGGAGCATGAAAAACTTTTGCAGTCAAAAACCGAAAAGTGAAATGAAAATAGCAATAGACATCGATGGCGTTTTGGCAGATGCAATGCCTGCCCTCAATAATTATTATAACAGGATATTTGGCACTAATTTTGAGGTAAGTGATTACAAGTTCCATGATCTTGAAAAGATATGGCAATGCCCTAAAGAAGTAGCTGTAAAAATAGTGAAAGAGTTTTATAAAACCTCTTATTTTTGGAAAATAGAGCCTATACTAAACTCCCGGGAAGGAGTTCTGGCGATTTCTGAAAACCACGAATTATTTTCTGTCACTTCAAGACCAGAATCAACTATGGCAGCAACTGAAAATTTTCTTAAAAGAAACTTCGGCACTCTTATAAAAAAAGTGATTTATACAGGGCAATACAGAGCTTCAGCATCACAAATAAGCAAAGGAAGCGTTTGCATCACAGAAGGTGCCCATGTTTTAATTGAAGACTGTCTGGAAACAGCATTAAGTGCCGCTTATGATGGATTGGATGTCTTTCTCTTTGATAATCCACAGAATCAACTGAATGGAAATGATATTTCTGTTCCTGCGAGACTCTTAAGGATAACAGGAGGATGGAGGGAAATTGTTGAAAGGCTAAAATGAACACACGGCAATATTTTAAAGAGATAGAAGAAAAAACTAAAGCAGTATATGCTGTAGCAGAGGAGGCAAGAAGCAAGGGACTTGATCCTGTTGATAAGGTTGAAATCCCTCTGGCGAGAAGCTTGGCTGAAAAAGTTGTTGGACTGATTTCAACGATTTATCCGCAGATGATAGATGCTGGGATAGTGGAAAGAATCATCGAACTGGAGAAAAAATTCGGAAAACTGGATCCTGCGATTTGTTTGCAAATCGCAGAGGAAATCGCAAAACAAAAATTCTGCAAGTTTCCGAGCCTGAAGGAAGCTATAGAGGTGGGGGCAAGGACAGGTATGGCATATATAACTTTAGGTGTAGTGTCTAGCCCTATAGAAGGACTGACAGAGATAAAAATAGTAAAGACAGCAGAAGGAGGAGAGTATTTCAGTCCTTATTTTTCAGGACCGATAAGAAGCGCAGGAGGAACGAGTGCCGCATTTTCCTTAGTCATAATTGATTATTTAAGGGAACTTTTTGGATATGCAAAATATGATCCGAGAGAAGAGGAAATAAAGAGAAGCGTTGTTGAGTTGCACGATTATCACGAAAGAGTTACTAATCTTCAGTATATGCCGACAGACGAAGAGATCAAATTTTTGGCAAGACACATACCTGTACAAATTAATGGAGATCCCTCTGAAGATATGGAGGTCTCCAATTACAAAAACCTGGAAAGGATAGAAACTAACTTTGTGCGAAGCGGATTCTGTCTTGTTCTCGGAGAAGGGGTGGCACAAAAGGCAAAAAAAATTTCCAAATATGTATCTTCTTTAAGGAAAAAAGGATTCAAGTTAAGCGACTGGGGGTTTTTAGATGAATATGTTAAAATTCATGAAAAGAGAGATACGGGAAAAGTAGAAGCTGCTCCGACATATATCCAAGATTTGGTTGCTGGAAGGCCCGTATTCGGTCACCCATCAGAATCCGGAGCTTTCAGGTTCAGATACGGAAGAGGAAGAGTTTCAGGTTTTAGTGCAGCCTCTGTACATCCTGCAACTATGGATATCACAGATGGTTTTATTGCGATAGGAACCCAGCTCAAAATAGAGAAACCTACAAAGGGATGTGTGGTCACTGTCTGCGATTCCATAGACGGACCGATAGTCAGGCTGTTTAATGGAACAGTCAGAAAAGTAAAAACGAGAGAAGAAGCGAAGGTACTTTATCCGGATGTAGAAGAGATAATTTATCTTGGAGATATTCTTTTTCCTTTCAGCGATGTTACAAACAGAAACTTTAATCTACTGAAGCCCGGATATGTCGAGGAGATCTGGAAGCTAGAGCTCAGAGAGAAAAATCCCGAACTGGAAAAGAGCATCAATCCCTGGAAAATAAGCTTTGAAAAAGCAGTTGAGATAAGTCTTAAGGAAAAAATCTCTTTTCATCCAAAATACATTTTTTACTGGACAGAAATTTCAAAAGAAGAATTCTTGGGATTGATAGAATGGTTAAAATACGGGAAAGCAGGCAAAAAAATAATTCTTCCTTACACAAAAACAGACCAGGAAAAGTTCAAATTAGGAAAAAGAGCTCTGGAACTTTTGGGGGTTGAGCACGAGGTAACCACAGAACATGTGGTCATAAATTTTGAGAACAGCATGGCTTTATTTGCAAATCTCGGAATTGATATAGAGACTTTAATGGAGGAAAGAGAGTTAAGGGAAAATATCGATATTTATGAAGGAAAAGTTAAGGAAGTGGTCTCAACCGGGCTTCTGGACAACCCGGATGACAAAAAAGACACTGTCTTAAAAACCATAAATTCTATTTCAA
>JBBSXY010000128.1:0-1253 GCA_038045525.1 Nanobdellota archaeon
GGGTACAGTGTATCAAACTGTTACAATAACCATTCTGTTCGAACCCTTTTTAATAAAAATAATGTATGATAATATTGTAATTATTAATATCTTCTAGGACAAAAATTTCCAATTGTGATCCATAATTTTTGAAAATTTTTGTTTAATTGGTAACTTAAAACAGAAAGGTATTAAAAACTCACTTTTGCTCCGCGCAGCCTATGGGCGCCTCTGAGATCCCTGTAAGAACAGTCAAGCTCAGATATGTTGTTAAGATTCCTGAACCACATTTGCATTACAAAAGGCTGGCTTTGTTTGTTAACGCGGTTTCTGCAAACAACAGAGACTGGCATTTTGTTGATTCCTGCATTTCTCAGGAATTCTCCGTAATCTCTTGCCTGCTGTTCTCCGCCGAAGGCAAAAACAGTCAGCGCATCAGAGTCAAACCTGTCTGTAGGAATTTCAATGCTTTCTGCAGGAAAATCGATTGAATCAGCCAGGGATTTTTCAATCTGATTTTTTGTCGGGTAAAATTCATTTCCATTTTTATGCGCAAGTACTGCCTCTACCTCTGAAAAAAGAATCGGTGAATCTCTCACCAATCTTGGATTTTCATTGGGAATGTAAAGAATTCCTTCCCTTGTCCAGTTTCCGTTTCTTGAAATGTAAGAGTCTTTTTCCTGCTGGATTCTTAATTGAGCATTTTCAGCCAAGGAGATAACGCCATATCCTTTTTCCGTCAGAATTTCAAGAGCCTCATCAAAAAAAGCATGGATTCTTACCGATTCTATTCTGGTTGGCCTTACATCAACCAATATCTCTAATTTTGTTTTTGGTTTCATCATTTTTCAAAAAAATCTACGGTTTATAAGTTCTTTTTTTATCAGCGTCTTTTATGAAAATAACAACAGTCAGCAAAAGCCAGAAAGACATCAACGAATAAGGAAATAAAGCAAATTCGGGGCGGTAGTTATCAGAATTCTTGTCTTATCTAATCAATTTCTGAATATTTTCAATAGCATCTGCAACTTCTCTGCCTTTCTTGGTCAACTTTATAATTTTTATCCGCCCTCTTTTTTCAAAATCAACCAAGCTCAAGGCCTCAAGCGTCTGCAGAATCTTCACTGCATGGCTGTAAGTGCAGTCTACTTCCTTAGCCAAAATACTGCCGTACCTCATCCTCGTGTTCTTTTTCAAGGAAACCAGCATCAAGGCCGGCTTTCTCCTAAAAAAGATGTCAAAATTGTCTTTCATCTTTGGACGTGTGTATTTTA
>JBBSXY010000129.1:0-5169 GCA_038045525.1 Nanobdellota archaeon
CTCTTCCGTGAAGCTTGTTGCCAACCATGTATTTGAGCTTTAGGTAATAGAGATCCCCGACGAATATTTTTGCCTGCATTTTTTGCCCTGTTACACCCGAGTACATGGTTTCCTTTCCATCATACCTGAATCCGAGCTCTTGCAATTGCTCTTCCAGTTCTTTTTTGTCAGCACCTGAAAAAGCTGTCCCGTCCATTACCTCTCCTTTCAGGCATCCGACTTTTCCTGCAAGTAATTCAAGAAGATAGCCTACAGTCATTCTGCTCGGAAGTCCGTGGGGATTAAATATCACGTCTGGTCTGATTCCCTTGGAAGTGAAGGGAACATCTTCCTCATCAACAATAAGCCCTATGACTCCTTTCTGTCCGTGAGAGGTTGCAAACTTGTCCCCAAGTTCAGGAATTCTTTGATCCCTGGTTTTTACCTGGACTATTTTGTTGCCATCATCGTCTTCTGTCACGAGAACGCCTTCAACGATTCCTTTCTCTTCCTGTTTCATTGAAACGCTGGATTCTTTCTTTGTTCTTATGGATATTTCTCTGGCTTCAGAGAGGAACTTTGGAGGAGAAACTTTTCCTATCATCACCTCTCCTTCCCCTATTTCTGCTTCAGGATAAACTATCCCGTCAGATTCCAGATGCCTGTAACTTGCCTCTGTCTTATAACCAGAAGCGTCTTTATCTGGAATAGTTATTTCATCCTTCAGACCGCCTGCATAATTCATCTCTATTGCGCTGTAAGGCCTGAAATAAAAGCTGCGACCCACGCCTCTTTCAAGGCTTCCCTTATTGAAGACAAGAGCATCTTCCATATTATAACCCTCATGGGTCATTATCGCAACAACAAGGTTCTGGCCTGCAGGATATGCCTGTAAAGTGTCATAAATAAAACTTCTGACTATTGGTTTCTGCGGATATTGAAGGACAGAGACATCTGTATCAAGCCTTGCCAGGTAATTTGCAGCATACAATCCAAGGGCCTGTTTCTGGGTTTTTGAGCCACGGTTAAGCCTCGAGCTTTGGTCATGATTTGAATAAGGAACAAGTGAAGTAACAACTCCAAACACATCTGTAGGATCTATTTCTAGGTGAGTATGCTCTTGAGTTAACTCGCTTTCATATAGTGCTACAAGTGCTTCTTCCTCTTCCGCAGCATCAAGATATTCTATGATTCCTTCTTTTACAAGGTCTTTCCAGCCGATTTCCCCCTGTTCAATTCTGAGGAGGTGCTCGTTTTTCAGTTTAGAAATCCCGTTATCAATAATTATCAAAGGCCTCAAAACACGGCCGGGTTCTGTCGAAATTGTTATTATCTGAAAATGCTCATCATATCTTATATTCATCTGTATAGGGAGTTCTGAGCGTCTCCTCTTCTCCCTTATGCTTCTCGTAAACTCCATGGGATTTTTTATAGAGCCTATGAATATGCCGTTAAAAAAAACCTCTGTGCCCTTTTCCCCTGTTTCCATTCCATGAAGTCCCTGGACAATCAGATCTTTCAGGAATTTTTCTTCATCCAAATCGGTTCTGGTAGAGACTTGGCTTAAAATTGCGAGATTTTTTCGCAACCCTATTTCCGTTCCTTCGGGGGTCTCAATAGGGCAAAATCTTCCATAATGCGTAGGGTGCAATGTTCTCGCAGCGAAATTTTCCTGATCGCTCGGAAGCATGCTGGAAACTCTCTGAAGCTGTGAAATAATTGCCAGATAATTTGTCTTGTCCATGTTCTGTGTTATTCCGGAACGTTCCCCCGTCCAGCTGCCTGTGGCGATTGCGCTTTCAACACGGTGGGAGAAAAGGGTGGATTTTGCTATTATCTTTATGGAGAAAAATTTTTTTCTTTTTGCCGATTTCTGCAACGAATATTGTATGTCTCTTATCAAGATTCCGAGATTGACTCTAAACAGCGTGGCCAATAAATCTCCTGAAAGCCTCACCCTCTTGTTTGCATAATGGTCTTTATCTGTTCGCAGTTTTGGATTTTCTTTTGCAATCAGGAACTGCTTTATCAGCTTGCAGAGGGTAATGGCTTTTTTCAGCCTGTCCTCTTTTTTCTGGCTTATATGCGGAAAAAGGTAAGAGTCTATCCTCTGCTTGACACGGTCGAGGATTTCTTTTTTAGTGCCTTGCAGGTTTGTTTTTTCAGAGATGTAGAGCATAGCGTCTTCCTTTGTGGCTATGTTTGCAAATTCGTAGAGATTTACTATTACAGAATCTGTTTCTTTTCCTATATATTTTGCAATATCAGACTCTTTTATAAGACCAAGAACTTTCAGGATGACCACCGCAGGAATGTCCTTAAACTTGCTGAAAGAAACTTCTATTATTCCTTCTTTGCTTTCTGAAATGAGGGCAGGAATTCTGTAGGTTCCTTTGGAAGAGAAAAGCTTCAGTGTGAGTTCGTCTTTTGAGTTCGTTTCTATGAAAGGCTGGTTTTCCGCCAGGTCTTCTGCCATGACCATGACTCTCTCATTACCCTTGATTATGAAATATCCGCCAGGGTCTAAGGGATCGTGATAGGTCTCAATCAATTGTTCACGGGACATTCCATAGGTATTGCACAGCTTGCTCCTCACCATTATTGGAATTTTTCCTATCTCCACAGTTTCCGAATCCACCTGGTCGTCTTTTTTCACCGTTAACTCTAGGGTTATTGGGGCAGAATAGGTCAGGTTTCTTAACTTCGCCTCTTGCGGAGTTATCAGTGAAGAGCTTCCGTCAGCTTCTATGACTTTTGGCTTTCCGAGTTCTATTTTTCCAAGAGTTATCTCGAAATCTTCGTTGGTTATTGTTTCAGCTACCTCATTAACGATTTCCTGCATCCTCTTTTCTATGAAGTTGTTGAAAGAAGTTATATTGCTCTCCACGAGGGAATGCTCTTCCAGGTATTTCTTCACGATGATATGTTTTTCAGCTTTCATTTGAAATATCTCCAAATCGACCACGCTTGGGCGATTAACCTATGACGCGACCTCTTGTCGCGGAAATCACCTGTATGGCGAATGAATGGAAATTTTTGATTTGCTTTCATTTGTTTTTGGGGTTTTAATATAAGGTTTTAAGGCTAAATCTGCTAAATCTTATTTTATCACACAACGACCCTGTAATAAAGGTTGATTTTCTCGCTTTCAGGTTCTTTTCTTTCTATCTTGATAATGTCTCCCACCGAACATCCTTCAGGAAGCCCGGGGTCACTGGAAAGGATTTTTGGCAGCTGTGCCTTAGAAATATTCAGTTTTTCGAGCAGTTCTTCTGCCTCTTTTTCTTTGAGTTTAATGTGTTTTGGTTGTAGAATGTGCATCTTTTGGGAATTTTTGACGGTTACGACGGGGAATTTAATTTTAGGGGGTGGGACACCAGGCAGAGTTTTGATAACTCCTTAATAATAAAAGATATCAAATTTTGGTTTTTAAATGTTTCTGTAGAATGAATTTTTTATGGCTTTTCAAAGGAAAAATGGCCCCGATGACCTGATATCAAAAGTGATAAGGTTTCTTTGTGAAAGAATACAATTAAATGTCTTACTTAACAACTCCCCTTAGTTCAGGAATCTTTTCCTCTATAAATCCTATAATCTCTTTTTTATGTTTTGGATTTAACGAAATAGCTTCAAAACCCGGTTTTTTATGAATAATGACCCATCCAATTTTTGAAAGATCCTTAATGATATCCTTTAAGTTTTGGAATCTCTTAAAATGCTCCATTCTATCATAGGCAGCACCCCAATTCGCTTTGCCTCTTGCTAAAGCAGACATAAGGCGGGCTTTTTCTAAATCTAAAGCCATAACATAAACAGAATTAAATAATATTTAAATGTTGCTATATTTGATACTTAAACTGTTTGTATGGAAATATTTAAATACCTCAATAACTAAAGAAGAATATGAAAACAAAAGAAAATAAAACATTTTTCTTAATGCAATTTGGGGATACCCCTCAGCTAAGAGTCCTTGATTTCTTAATTGGGTTTAATTTTTTTGATTATCCTCTAACTGAGATTGCTAGGAATAGTAATGTAAGCTACAATTCTCTTAAATCTTTCTTTGATAACTTCCTAAAATCCGGAATTGTAATAAAAACCAGAAAAATAGGCAAATCTGATTATTATAAACTTAATACTGATAACTCCTTTGTCAAGAATTTGATAAAGCTAGATTGGAATTTGACTAAGAGCAATCTCCTACCAGAATTACAAGAAAAGAAAGTAGTTGTTAATAGTAAAATAAATTAATTCTTTTGGAATGGCCCCGATGGCCTTGGAACTAAAGTGTTACCTTTTCTTTAAAAGTTATACTTTTTCTTATAAATCCTGTCGTGATGGTCAAAATCAACAAACAAGATAAAATTGTTCTTTATGTCTACCTTAAAAACAAGAACAAAGCTAGAGTCTATATGAACTCTTTTAAAGTCCTTCAAATCATGCTTTAAATTCTTGTAATGCTCTATAGAAATCGAATCAGAATTAATTATCTGCTTTATTTTTTTATTGATTATTTCAATCCTCTTTTTATCCTTTTTTGCTAGTTTTTCTATTATTGCCTTAAGTTCATCAGTAAGGTTAAAACTGAACATTTAACCTCCAGAAAGATTATCAAGCTCTTGTAGACTCATCTTCTTATAACCATATTTCTTAAAATGTTTGTTAGATATTTCTATGACTTTTTTTACATATTCTTCAGTTGCATCTTTCTCTAAGATATCATCTCCATAAAGTTCAATAAATTTATTGAGAGCTTCTGATTTATCCTTAAGGCCGTATTTTATTTTAATAATTCCAAGAACTCTGTTTGCATATTCTCCCAATTCAACTCTTGCTGAAACACTTTCTTCTGCCATTTGTGATTTATTGTGTATTTAATATACACTCCATATACATACAATGTATTTAAATGTTTCTCTAGGTTGGATGGCCCAGATGACCTTATATCAAAAGTGATAAGGTTTCTGCTAAACTTTAATAATATCATTAAGAATCTTTATTATCCTATCTAATTTTTCTTCTTTGATCTTTCCTATTTTTTTAACAATTAGGCTTTTATCTAGTCGTAATATATTTTCAACTTTGATTACGCATTTTGTCATTAATTTCCCATCTTTTAAGTCTTTATTGTCTAAATCTAAAGTATATTTATCTTTAGAAATATTGGAGGTAATACCAATAGCGATAATA
>JBBSXY010000130.1:0-1264 GCA_038045525.1 Nanobdellota archaeon
CGGCAAGCACTGGTCCAAAAAGAGGAATAATTTCAAAAAGTCCGGCTACCACCGCAAGTAAAAGCGCGTTTGGCACTCGCAGTAAAGTCAAACCCAAAAACACGAGAATGGCGACAATAATAGCCAATACCACTTGCCCCTGCATCCAAAGACCTATTTTGGCTTGAGAGCGTTTCCAAAGACCTATGATGTAGTTTTCGTGTTTAGATGGAATAACGATACGAAGAAATTTTGTTACTCCATCAGATTCAACCGAAAGATAAAAAGAAAGCACAATAACCAAAATGAAAGAAAAAATGCCGCCGAAAATAGAACTGGCGGTGGAGAAAAATCCATTGGAAATACCCTGGATGGTGGTGTCGAGTTCATTCACTATATCCACTAGAGAAAAACTCTCTCCCAGCCCTTTTAGAGTT
The DNA here is from genome assembly GCA_038045525.1 of Nanobdellota archaeon. Lineage (GTDB taxonomy): Archaea > Nanobdellota > Nanobdellia > Pacearchaeales > GW2011-AR1 > ASMP01. Next base: position 417 of record JBBSXY010000130.1, read on the forward strand.
TCATTAGAAGAAAAGATGCTAGAACCTTCAAGCGGGTTCCAGACCTTGAGGTCGCCGAGATAGGAAGGCAAACTGGATAGAAAATTTACCGTTTCGTTTAAAATGGGCAAGAAAAGAAAATAAAATACCGCCACCAGACCGAGGGCGATAACAGAATAAATAAGCAGGACCGAAATCAGTCGCGGCACATTCCATCGGGAGAGCCATTTTGTGCCGGGTTCCACCGCCGAAGCAACCACAATAGAGAGCAAAACCACCAAGAGAATATCCCGTAAAAAATAGAGAGCCGCAAACCCGAGAATGACCAAAACCGCCCGCACCATGGTGCCGGTGCTTATGGTTGTAAGTTTTTCCCTAATATTGATTGCCATTTCGGTATTATATCATATACGCAAAATCTTTTTTAAATCATTTTCTTCTCCCCTTTTACATTTACCCACAAGCGCCATATTAAGCCCTTTGTTTACAAGTATGGTTTGCGCCACTTTCTGCAACTCGTGAGCCGTCACTTATTCAATTTCTCTTTATACTTCTTTAGGAGCAGGCATTTGGAGTCTAATTCTGATTTATATCGGCTACATATTTCAAGAAAATATAGGATTGATAAACAAGAATTTAAATATTATTACTCTTTGGACAATTCTTCTTTCTGCAATAATTATTATTCTTTATGTGATAATTAAATTAAGAAAAAACCGCTAATTTTCTCTTGTTCTTCTTTTTGCATCAAGTATAGATTTAACTTCAAATTTTTCTATTGCTTCTGTAGTTTGGCATTGTGAGATGCTTACAATATGGCAGTTTTCTATCTTTTCTATTTTTGTCTCACTTCCAGATTGCAGAGTTAT
>JBBSXY010000131.1:0-2217 GCA_038045525.1 Nanobdellota archaeon
CATTACCCGCAAAACTGAACTTCTCATAACGAGGCTGTCTTCCACCAAAAACACTCATAGTTGAACGCTCTGGTATTTCTTTGATTTTTTCTTCAAGTCCGTCAATGGCTGAAATGTCTAATCTTTCTTTACCTTTTAATGTTTCAAGTTTATCCCTAATAATTTCTGGTTTTTCGGCAACGGCAATTTCTTTAATTTCATTAGTTATAATCGGCTGTTCTTTGATTACTTCTGTCTTTTCAATAATTTTTTCAACTATCGGAACTTTAATTTTATTGGCGATTTCTTTTTTATCATTTTCAGTAAGAATATAATTATCGCCGATATCTCCTTTTGGTCCGGGAATATCGCTATCTTTGCCGGTTTGTCCTTTTACGCTTTCCAAAACTTTATTCAAGTCAGGCGCGTTTTCTTTAATTTCCTTAATTGTATTGTCAAACTTTTCTTTGATTTCATTGATTGAGTTTTCCAATTCGGTTTCTAATTCGTGAATTTTATCAAGCAGAAACAAACCACTATCTCGACCTCCCTTTTCCGCTAATTTTATTATATCTTCTTGTTTGGTTGGCATATTTTTAATTATAGCATAATTTTTGAAATAAGTTAATGGGTAAATAAATAATCTAATTGTTTTTTAACATTATCGGATATTATACCTTTTTTTAAATATTCTTGGTAAAGTTCTTTTTTCTCTTGCGGTTTGGCGGATTTGAAAACCTCAAATAAATATTTTGCTCTTGCGCCGTTTTCCACACCTAAATCAAGTAATTGCCTATCTAAACGAGAAAGATTTTTTTCCTCATCATCCGCTATTTTATTTACCCTTTCTATAAGTTGCGGTTTTTCTTCTTTTAATTTTTTATAAGTTTCTTTCCGTTGTTCAACTGGCATCTTCTTTAATTCCTCAAAGATTATTTCCGCTTCTTGTTTATCATAAAATCCTTTTCTTTCCTGTTCAGTTAGAGTTTTAATAATATCCGTTTCGCCTTTGGAAACATAAAATCTTTCTTCGGGAGTTTTTCTAAATACTCTGCTTAAAAAAGGAATATCTCTAACTTCGGGTACTTCGCCTTTACCTATGGCTGAAACGGAATTAAATACTTTACCAGTAAACTTCCCTGGACCGCCAGTGATTTGCTGTAAAACATATTCAGCATCAGCAGGAGAAATTTCTATCCTTCCTCCTGTTTTTTCAGCGATAGATTGAGATATACTAATTAAGTATTTTCCAGTCGTGGAATCTTTTAAATCCTTAAAATATTGAGTAGAAGCGGGGGCATATTTGTTCCAATCTGGTCTCAATTTCCCGCCAGTCCATTGTCTGTTCCTTGCGATGTCAATAAACGGCTCAATCGGAGAGGGAGTAAGAGCCGAAGCCAAATCTGTTCCGCCTACGGGATTATATCCTTCCAATACGGCGGTGAAAATTCCTTCCGTAGCGTCTCCCAATCCCCCCGTTTGCCCACTCAAAACATCGGTTCGATATTCCATAGCCACTTTAATCGGTTTTAATCCCCACGAAACAGGAATTGAAATATAATAAAACTCCTCTGTCCTAGGAATTACGATATTTAATCCGTTTAATTTATCCCATTTAGAAACCTTATTTCTCCACTCTGGATCAACTTTATCATTCCAACTATTAGCGGCGAATACCGCAGTTCCGACAGTTCCCACAACCGCCGTTGCCACTTTTGGATTTTTCATCGCTCTAATCATTTTAGCCGAACCCTGTATAGAGGCGTTGGCAAACATATACATTGAATTTATAATCGGTCCCCAAGTTCCAAACTCGTTAAAATCTATTGAAACATTTTTAGCCATAATAGCCGCTTTTTCTCGGCTCATTCCGCTTTCTAATGCTGTCTTATACGCAGACAAGCGGGTAGAATCCTCAAAAACCGTGTTCCATTTATCAACGCTTTCGGCTAATGCCTTAAACCCTTTTCGGGCAATACTTCTGTTTGTGGAACGGATATTTTGCAGTGTTTCTTCAATCTGTTTACGAGTGGATAAAGCCATTCCACCTGTTGTCCCGCCGTCCTCAATCATCTGCGCATAAAGTTTCGTTCCAGCTGTTTCTTTGCCTAAAATAAAGTTTTTGACATCGTTAACGCTTATTGGATCTCGAAATCCAGTTTTAACCGCACTCTTAAATCCATCTTGCGAAGCCATATAAACAACCGCTTCCTGCATATCTCTAATTTTATTTGATAA
>JBBSXY010000132.1:0-18321 GCA_038045525.1 Nanobdellota archaeon
TTTATTCTTTCTAAGATTATTTTATTTCTTGAGCTTACTTGATAAACTTTCTCATCATAGGAGACATGTCCATTTGGTGCTGTTGTGCAATATTTTGATAGAACTGGAACATTATCATTATGACAAGGAGAATTGCTGTTCCCGAGACTAATGCTCCGAGCAAGTCTGTGAGTGCAGCGAGAAAGCCTATTGCAAGGCCTCCCATAATCGTAAGTGGCATTATATATCTGTCAAGGATGCTTTCAATTATTCTCTCGTCCTGTCTGAAACCGGCTACCTGGAGTCCTGAAGCAGAGAGATTATGCGCCTGGCTTTTTGCATCCATGCCAGCGGTTTTCACCCAGAAAACAGCAAAAAGAGTTGAGAAAAACATAAAAAACAAGATATGTGTTAGTCCCTGGATCAGAAATACAGGTAAAAATCCCCCCCTTATTGTTAGTTCCAGGAGATTAGTAGAGCCCATCCAGAAAGCAAGGCCAGAAACAGGCTGTCCTTGGACAAACCTGCCAAGAAATGTGAAATAAGAGGCAACCTTTGAAATCCCCGTGCATTCAAGTTCCGCAAGGCACGGATTTGCCGCATTTTCAATGACTCCGGCAAATAACTGTATGTTTGCAACCAATGCCGCAGTGAATATGACAGGAATAACAGAAGCATAAAAAAATGAGAGAGGCCATTTGATTGCATACCCTCTTATTCTGCCGAAAGAAAGAGGAATCTCAACTTTTAAGGACTGGGCCCATACAACCAGAAGGAAAATTGCAATTGTTGCGATTATTGCCACAGCTGCAGACAAAAGCTCTACTGGAAAACGATTTATCAAGGACTGTATCAGAACAAGGACTTTTCCAGAACACGGAATTGCCTTGAAGTCGATTAAGCAGTTTCTTCCCTGCTGGTCTATGAACTGGAAAGCGCTTGTTACGAGTCTCCAGGAAACTCCTGCAGCTATAAAAAGACTGACCCCTGAGCCGAAGCCCCATTTTTGCACCAGCTCGTCCATATAAAAGATTATAATGCCTCCTAAAATCAGCTGTAAAACCAAAAGATACTCTAAGCCAGGAAGAGCCTGAAGTCCTTGCATGAAAACAAAGACCACTGCCTCAAAAATTATGAAAAACAAAACCAAGAGTTTTTGCACTCCCTGGAAAAATTTTTTTCCTTCGTCTGTTGTCGTGTCTATATTTATCACTCCTGCACCTTTCAATAGCTGCAGGATTATGGAAGCTGTGACGATTGGGCCTATTCCAAGAGAGATGATGCTTCCAAAATCAGTTCCCAAGATTATTGCGAGATATTCAAATCTTGAAAGCGCGTTTTCGGAAAGGGCGAAAAGGGGAACGTTTGCAAGAATAAAAAAGGCACCGAGAATTATAAGGGTCCATTTTAATTTTGTATTAAATCCAACCTTCTTTTCTTCTGGTTTCCTTACCTCAGGAATAAAATTGAAGATGTTCCTAAAATTCATTTTAATTTTAAGGTGTCAGCCCTCTCTTTTCATCATTTTATCGCTCTTTGGCAATAAAATTTCTCCGCCTGCTTTCCTCACTTTTTCTATTGCAGATTTAGAAGCTTCCTTTGCTTTTATAATTAACTTATTCTTTGGCGCATATTCTTGGGAACTGTCGAGAATCTTATAATCCTGAAGATTAATATCTATCCCATTTCCTGTTTTTTTTGCGATGCCTTTTTTCATGAATCTTTCAATATTTAACTCTATGTCTTCCAGATTTATCCTCTGCCTTTTGTCTTTCCATGTTCTTTTGCTTGTAATTCCTCTTTTTCCGAAATAACCGTGTCCGTAAAGTTTTGTCACAAGGGTTTTTTTCTGGTCTGCCCTTTTTCCTGTTCCAGCCATGCCTTTTCCTCCCCTGTGTCCCGACTTCTTGTGCTTTTTTCTTGCCCCCCATCCGTGGGTGCCTTGGCCGCGCCCCCTCATTCTCGAGGCTTTCTTTCTTTTCTTTGTTTTTTTTAGCGACATTTTACATAATCCTCCTTATTGGCATATTAACTGTCATGTTAAAGCATCCTTTCAATTAATTTATTAATATGCTCTTTATTATCCCCCAGAACTCCCTTCGGAAAATGCAGCTTGCTGTTTATTCCGCCTCTTGGAGGATGCAACCTGAAAAAAGGCTTTAAATTCAAAGATTCGTAGGCTTTTCCTTTCTCAATCTCTTCAACAATTTTTTTTGAATCAGTTTTATTTTTTTTATTAATTTTCTGCCCCCTGATGTTTATCAACTTTTCAAAAACATCTCTGTTTATTTCTCCAAAGGCAACATAATCCCTTAGTTTTTTTATCATTCCCGTCTGCTCCTTATTCGGATTCACCAACACAACACAGCTATATTTTTTTCCAAGCCTCAGCCTTTGCAGAGTTTCTTTTACGTCTCCGTTAAGATTCACTCTCCCTACTATCCTTATAATGCATATCATTTTATTTTTTGGTTGGTTTTCTTTAAAGCATCAAAACATGCCTTTATCAGGTTAAAAGTTGTCCTCCTCCTGCCAAAGGTTTTGCTGTAAATGTCTTTAATTCCCGCAAGTCCGAGAATTTTCTTGAGCTCTCCAGCAACCACTAATCCTGTTCCTTGAGGTGCAGGTATAAGAATGACTCTCACGCTTCCAGCTTTTCCTGTAACCTTAAATGGGACAGTATGCAGCTCATTGCAGGCGCAATCAAAAGCAGAACAGGCCCTTCTGATTTTTATGATATTCAGCTTTGCCTTTCTAACTGCCTTGCCCCTAGCAGGAAGAGTTTCCTTAGATTCCCCGCTTCCAATACCGACATGCCCGTCTTCATCTCCAACAACAGCCATAGTGGAAAAAGTAGGTATATTTCCTTCCTGTGTTTTTTTTTGGGTTTGTCTCCATGCCCTTCTCTTACCTCCTCCGAACTTTCCTTTAGCCTGTCCTATCAGAATAAAGTCTGTTTTTAGATTAAGAAGTTTGTCAACTATCTGCTCTTCAAGAACTTTCTTTTTTGTCTCGAGAATTTCATCTATATTTGTTATTTTATTGTTTTTTACATCTCTTCCAAGCTTTGTTTTTGGCTCCCATTCCGATACAATTTCTACCCTCCTTTTTCCAAAGAAAGCGCCTTTTTCTTTTATCGGTTCAACCATCACTGCCTTTTCTTCAGGTATGATCTTAATACCCTCAAGAGAATCAATTTCTTTCCTAGCTGTTTCTCCTTCTATCATTTCTTCAGTAACTTCCTTAGTTTTTCCAGCGCTTTTTTCAGCTTCTTTTTCGTCCAGTGTTCCGTGTGCCTTGACAGTTTTTTTTACGTCTTCAAAATCCTGTTTTTCTGTTTTTTTTGTCATTTTTCTTCTATTTGTTTTTTAATTCTTCCAAACACGACTGAAAAATCTCTCTTTAGATTCTTTCCTTTGATTCTTTCTTCATCAGGAAAAGATTCTTCTCCGCATTTTATCTTAACACCTGCATCTACCAGCCCCTTGATAAATGCAAAAACTCTGCTTTTATTTACGTTTCTCATCATCCCTATATCTATTACAGGAGTTTCAAGCTTTTTGCCGATTATTTTTTTCCCGAAAAACAGTCCTGTCAAATAAGACGCAGGCAATGACTTAAGGCTTCCCTCCATGTCCTCAGGCCATCCATGCTTAAGGAGTATTTTTGAAGTGGTTCCCGTAACAATATTGTCTCTTGCCTCTTTGCTTACGGCATACTGAGCAATCAGGTATCTGTTACTTTTTCTTAAAACCAATCTTGGAAACCCTCCCTTCAGCAGCTTTATCCTGATTCCATAATCTGTTTTTCTTTCTTTTCGTCTTCTTTTTAATGTCCTCATTTTTTAGCTCCTCCTATATACTCTTTAAGATGAGCCTTGCTTCTGAAATCCCTGTTTCTTATTTTCTTTCTTATGTCTGCAAAATGTTCTTTGGAAAGTTTTCCTTCTGCCGCCTGGCCTTTCAAAAATCTTCTGAGCTTTCTCGTGAGAATCATGTATTCTTTCTTTTTTCTTCTCGTTTTTTTGCGTATGTTTCCCGTGCTTCTGCTCTTATGTTTTTGAACTGTTTTCCTTCCTTTACGTTCTTTTATTATTATTGCCCCGCTTTTTACAAGGTCTTTTATGTCCCGTTTTGTGATAGCATCTTTTATTTCTTCCAGCCTAGATTCTATGAAGGCAATCCTGCCGCTTCCTATACCAAGAGCTCTTTTTGCGAGTTTCTTTTTTTTACTTAGATTCATTTTTTTTCAAAAATTTCCTTATATTTATATTCTGAAAAACTATTTTCATCTCAGAGGCTTTCTTCAAAATTTCTGTCTTCTTTTTTCTGCCAACTTTTCCAAGAATTATGGAGTCATGGCCCTGGTGAATTTTTTCAAGCTCCTGCAGATTGTGCACGATAATGGTGCTTTTCTTTTCTCTTTTTCTTTTGTATCCTATGCTGACTAAAGGCGGTCTTCCCTTTCTGCTTTCCCTCATCTTATTATCTCTTCCTTTGGGCCTTCTCCAAACCTGTTTCTTTCTTCTTTTCTTGCCGATTCGAAGATGAAATCCAATATCTCTCCTTAAAAATTTCATTATACTTCACTTCCCGCCATTTTTGTAATGAAAATCCCGTCCTGAAATACCCTTCTGTCTCTTGCTCTTATTTTTGTTACAGTTTCAAGATTGGCAGCTGCCTGGCCAGCAAGCTCTTTGTCAGTTGATCTGACTTTTATCACGTTTCCATTTACTTCTACTTCAACACCTTTAGGAACATTTGTTTTTCTATTAGTCTTTTCCCCAAGAAAATTTTTTATAATTACCTCATTACCCTTTACCTCCACACTTATAGGAAAATGACTGAAAACAGCCTTTAGTTCATATTCAAATTTTTTCTGGACACCGAGAATCATATTTTTTATATGTGCTGCTGTGGTATTCATCATTTTCTTCTCCCTTTTTGTAGCTTTTTTGCTGCCGACGAGTAAACCATTCCCCTCTTTTACCAACTCCAGAGAGCCAATTTTGAATTTTCTGACATTCTCTCCTTCAGGACCCTTTATCTTTACCATGGTTCCCTCTATCTCTGCTTCAACACCAGCAGGAATTTCTATTTTCTTATAAAGCTCTCTTCTCATTTGGAATTTTCCCTTTGAAAAATTTATTTTTCATTTTTTGGTTTAATAAAAATATGCTATGAGGCACCCTCCCGCTCCCTTTTCTGAGGCCTCTTCGTGTGTAACAAGCCCTTTACCCGTCGAAATTATTATTGTTCCTATGTCTCTTGCGGGCAGGAATCTTCTTCTGTATTTTTCAATCTGGTCCTTTTTCACTGTAAACCTCGGTTTAATAGCCCTGCATTCGAAAATTTTTCCGAGGTCCACCTCTGCCGTTTTCTTTTTTGAGTCTATCTTGTATCTTTTTATCGCTCCTTTCTGCTTCATTATTTTAAATATTTCTATGAGCAACCCGGAAATTCTCTTTATTTCGACGGTTTCTTTCCTTGCCTTTATAGCATTCCTTATCATGTTTAAGGCATCAGCAACAACATCTTGTGACATTTTAATCGTATTTTTTAAAGCCGATTTCTTCAGCGATTTCTCTGAAGCACTGTCGGCATAAGTTTAGTCCATATGATTTTATATGCGCTCCGAATCTTCCGCATCTTTCACATTTCTTAGCTGCAATTCCTATCTTCCTATTTTTTGGCTTGTTATGCTTCAGGAATTTCTGCATTTTTTCTGGTTTGTTCTCCAGCTGTTTTAAAATCTTTCTCCAATCGCTTGCAGTCATTTTAAATAAAATTTGTTTTAAATTTATCCTCCATGAATTTTATTATTTCTTCTTTGCCGATTTCGTTTCTTTTTGGGACTTTTCCGCGCTTCACCTTCTTTATTTTTACCCTCTTCCCTGCTCTTTTGAATGTCAGGGTAACATCAAATCCCCGAATTCCTATATCCCTCTGATACTCAACACCCGGAATTTCTATGTATTCTTTAACCCCGAATGAAAAGCTATTATCGCTTATCTGGCTTTTTCTTAAGGTATTGTCTTTGGTTGCCAGCGTTCTTCTAATAATCTCCTCTGTATTTTTCCTTAAAGTCACAACAGATCCGACTTCAAGATTAGGCCTCACTCCCAGAGAAGGTATTCTTTTTCTTGACTTCATCTTCGCCGGATTTTTCCCTGTGAGCATTTTCAAAAGCCTGAACCCCTTCTCAAGATTTTCTCCAGTCCCGCCTATGCTCAGGACGACTTTCTCTATTTTTATTTCCCTCATCTTGTTCATTTTATTCTGTGACTATGATTTGCTTAAGCAAAACATTTATTTTTTCATTGTTATTGGTTTCCAGTTCCGCAATCTTCTTATGCAAATCCACGGTTTTTATGTGCCCACTTTTTCCAGAGTGTTTACCGTCAAACACAACTGCTCTTGAATTCTCCTTCAGTGGAAGACATTTTTCTATTTTCTTTTCCTTGAAATTTATTAAAACAGAATCATTAATCCCGCATTTTATGTCTGAAAGGAAATTTCTCCCATCCTGAAGATTTATCTGTGTTATCTTTCCTTTCAATATTTTTTTACCCACCACCTTTACAGGTTTTCCATTTGCCTCGCTTTCATTTATTTCCCTTAATTTGAACTTGCCCTTTTCAGAAAGGTCCAGCCTATAATTTTTTTTGGCAGTAATTAATGAAATTGTATCAAAAAGAAGAACAGGATTCTTTTCATCTTTTGGGATTTTGCTATTTACCAGAATTTGCTTCAGAAAAATAGCCCTTCTTGCCTCCTTTCTGTTTTGAACTATTTTTAGCACATCTCTGAGAATTACCAGCAAAGGGATTCCTGCTTCAGGATTGATATCAGGTCTGACCACATATTTCGTCCCCTTCCTGTAAATTGGCCAGTTTTTTGGAACTTCCTGCCTCTTAAGATGCATCTTTATTACCTCCTTCTGATTTATTTTTCTCCCCTGGTACAAAGGCCTTGTTTCTCTTTCTGTCTTCAAGATTTAATTCTGTTATCTGCAAAAATTGCGGATTAAATTTCACGTTTGCTTTTGATCCGTCCTGTTTCTTTATCTGCATACCCTCTATCTCTATTTTTATTTTTTTTGCATTAACAACACTTATTTTTCCTGTTTTTTTCTTGAATTTACCCCTCATAATTCTTACCGTATCTCCCTTTCTCACAGGAAGACTTCTTTTTCCATATTTTTTTCTTAGTTCTTTTGAGAGATTCGCGCTCATAAATTTTCTTTTTAAATGCAGCGGGGCATTTGCTAAGTATTTTATCTGCTTTCTTGGTTTTCTGCTGGATTTCCAGTGTTTTGAAAAATGCTTTTTCATTTTTTTAATGGACTGTGGATGCTATTTTTGCTACAGACGGCCATCGTTCCATAACCTCCCTTGCCACAGGTCCTTTAATCTGGGTCCCTTGGGGATTTCCCTTATCATCTTTGACTAGGGCTACGGCATTGTCTTCAAAAGCAATCCTTTCTCCGCTCAGCCTCCTATAAGATTTCTTTTGCCTTATTATCACAGCGTCAAATACCTTCCCCCTCATGTCAGGAAGGCCTTTTCTGACGCTGACTTTTACTAAATCAGCAATCCTTGCGCTTCCCTGTCTTCCTTTTGTACCTTTTCCTCTTTTTACAGAAACAAGCCTTACCAGCTTTGCTCCGCTGTTGTCTGCAGCTATAAGGACTGCTCCGAGATTCAACCCTGGAGTTATTTTTGCTGATACGGCTTTCATTTGACTTTTAGGCGAATGAATGAAAATTTATTTGACTTCATTTTCCAGTTTCTCCTGTTTTAATTTTCTTAATTACTACGAAATGAATTATCTTGCTCAATGGCCTGCATTCCTGAACTCTTATGAAGTCTCCGACATCTATGTCTCTTTCCATGCAGACAGGAAGCCTGGCATGAATTTTTGTTCTTGATTTTGAATACCTCTCATACTTTTTTACATAGACCATTCTTTCAAATTCAATAGCCACCCTGTTCGGAAACTTTTTGACTACCTTCCCTTCAAAAACCCTTCCCCTAGCTTTTAGGTTTCCATGGAAAGGACAGTCTCTATCGTCCCTGCTTATGGCTACGACTGCTTCTATTTCTCCCTTTTTCTCTGTTTTCTTTTCTGTTTTTTCTTTTCTCTTCATTTTTCTTGGGGTTGGTGTATGTTTAGTCTTCTATGAGTACTTCATCAAAACCCAGCCTGACCAGGAGTTCTTTTATCTTTTTCCTGTGGTCTCCCTGGAGTTCTATCGTGTTTTCCCTGTAGGTTCCTCCGCACGCAAGTCCGTTTTTCAAAGCCTTTGTTATCTTCTTTACGTCTATTCCGCTTTCAAATCCCGTAACAAGAGTGACTATCTTTCCGTATCTCTTCTTGTCTATAGTCACTCTTATCCTTTGGGATCCTTTTGCGATTTGTTCACATACACATGCCTGTTTAGGCAATCCGCATTTTGGACATATTTCCATATTTATTTTTTGATCTTTTCTATTGTTAATAACCCGGCAATAAGCCTTTTAATTTCCCTGACTTTTGAACTTCCTGTTTTGGAAGCATTTACCCTTGACTTTACAAGCTCCATTTTCAGCTCTTCAAGTTTTTTGTTTATCTCTTCCTTGCTCATTTTTTGAAAATCTCTCGCTTTAATTTTTGCCATTTTTACTTCTTATTTCTCTTGGCTTTATTTTTTCTTTCTCTTCCTGTTTTTTCTCTTTATTTTCTCTTATTTTTTTCAAAAATTCTTCATCTATCACTATTTTGTCTGTAAGAACAGCTTCCGGCGACAAAATGCTCATCTTGACGCCGACAGTTCCTGGCCTGGTTTGTGCAACTGCCTGCGCCCTGTCGACAACTTTTGCACTGTCTCCCGTTTTCTTTAGATATCCCTGCGCAAATCTCCATGTCTTTGCCCTTGCTCCAGGGAGTTTTCCGCTGATTCTTATCTCTGCTCCAAGAGCACCAGCCCCCATTATCTTCTGCAAAGCTCTGTAGGCAATCACTTTGAATTTTAAAGGCCCGAACCTTTCAAGACTCAGTGCTATCTCATCAGCCATAAATTGGGCATCAAATTCAGGTCTTTTTATTTCATCAATTTCTATGTCTGGATTTTCTAGGCTAAATTTCCTCTTCAGCATCCTCGTGAGTTCTTTGATTTTTTCTCCGCCTTTTCCTATAATCATTCCCGGCCTGTTTGTTGCAATTATTATTTTTTCACCGACAGGAGTGTACTCTATTTTTACCCTGCTCACCTTTCCCTTTCCGAGTGAGTCTCTCACATACTCTCTGATAGTAAATTCTTCTTTTTTAAACTTTACGACATTTTTCTCTTCCATCTTGATTTATTTATTTACTCCGGCAGTAGTATTTTTTATAGGAGGTGCGGAACCTTGGTTCTGGTTTTCTTCAGCAACTATTGTGATATGGGTTCTCTTTCTCCTAATTCCGCGTCTTCCGAAAGGTCTGTAACCAATATTTGCCACAGCCTCTGCGATAATCGGGTTTTCAAGACCATGATAGGCAGAATCTGAAGAGAGGCTTTTCAGCAAGATTATAAATTGCCTTGCGGCCTTTTCCGGGAATCTTCCCGACATCATCCTGCCTTTCCTGTGTGGAATTTCCCCTTTCATGGGAATAGGTTTTTTTAAATTTGCAACCAATTCTAAATCCTTGACTGCTTCCTGGATTTTCTTTCTCTTTATGAATCTGCAGATTGCAGCAGAGTGCTTTGTGGAAATAGGAAGATTGAATGCATTAACAACCGCTTTTGTTCTCTTTGGTTTTTCCTTAACCTGGCTGGACTTTGGCGGACTTTCTTTAGCTTTTTCTATCTTGTCTTTTTTTTGCACAGGTTCATGTGTTTCTTTTTTTTCTTCTGTTTTGTTTTCAGGATTTTTAACAGCCTCATGAGTATGAGTATCTTTATTCTGATGCTGATTCAAATCTGCTGTCCCCTGCTTTTTCATTGTCTTCGCCATTCTTTGTTCAGGATTGTAATTTTTTTCTGTCATTTTTATTTATTTCTTAGCCTTGAATTTGCTTCCTTTGGTTGCTCCTATGCCGGCTTTGCTGTGCTTTACCTTTCCCCTCGTCATGGCAAATTCCCCCAATCTATGACCCAGCATCTCCCCCATTATGGTAACCGGAATAAAGTTTCTGCCGTCGTGAATATTTATCTTCATGCCCACCATTTCTGGGACAATTACAAGGCTTCTTTCATGGGTTCTTAGTGGCTTGTTTTTGTTTAGTTTGACGTTTGCCATGCTGATGAAGTCCTCTATCTTCTGGAACTGCCTGAGCACAGTTCTTCTTGGGCCTGATTTTATGTACTTAGAGAATTCTCTAACATCTAATTTTTTCAGCTCTTCCAAAGTCTTTCCTCTGTATGTGAATTCTTTTCTCTTTATTTCAGCTGTATCTTCTGTTTTCATTTTATTTTTATTTCACGTGTCCTGTTCTCCTTGCCCTTAGAAGACCTACCTTTTTTCCAGGAGGAGCATTTCTTTTCGGAACCTTGCTCTTTATTCTCTTTCCTCTGCCAGAGCCGAAAGGATGGTCTACTACATTCATCTTTACTGCCGAGGTTCTTGGCCACTTCTTGCCTTTGGCCATTTTCATGTGATACATTTTTCCTGCCTTCATTATTGGTTTTTCCAGCCTTCCAGAACCGGCGATTACCCCCACTGTTGCCATGCATTTTGGATTGAACTCTTTTTCTTTTCTTGAAGGCATCAGGACAAAAACCCCTGTTTCCGAAATCCTATTTATCATGCCCGAGCTTCCGCCACTTCTTATGAAAATTCCTCCATCTCCAGGCCTTGACTCTATGTTATAGACGGCTGTATTTACGGGAATGTCTTTTAATCTCATTATGCTCCCGGATCTGACTTCTCCCACACCAAAATTTATTTTTTGCCCTTCCACCATGCCTTTAAATGCAGGCATATAAAATACCCCTTTTTCATATTTTATTTTTGCCAGAGGAGCTGTATGCCCTGGCGAATTCAGTATCTTTATTACAATTCCCTCTCCCGAAAGATTCGCTGGATATTTTGACCTGATTCTAAAAGCTTTAACTCTAACCCTGTAAGTTCCGCTTCCATGCCCCCTTGCCTGAACAATTATTCTTTTACCCATTTTGTGTTTATATCATCCCTATTTTCGTTGCCACATCTATGGCTGGAAATTGTTTTTTAAGCCTTACATAAAAATATTTATGGCTGCCCCTGACCAAAACCCTGACTTTTTCAACTTTGACTGAAAACAAAGACTCAATTTCCTTTTTTATTAATGCTTTGTCTGCTTTTTTGTCTGCCTTAAAAGTCAAAGTGTTCTGGGATTCTATAAGCATAACAGCTTTTTCAGTTACAAGTGGTTTTAATTGAAGAGTCATTTTGATTTTTCCTCCAAATCTTTAATTGCCTGCTCCGTATATATTGTGAGCCTCCCAGGACCGCCGCCGGCGAGATCTGAAACTCCGAGATTTTCTGCGTTTTTTGCAGTGAAAGCCTTTGCCTTCATTTTCTCATTTTTTCCAATAACAATCAAAATTCCCGCATTGGACTTGTATTTTCTCCCTCGGAATTTTCCTTTTCCGCTTCTTACCCCTCTTTTTTTTAATGTTACCATGAATATTTTGTCCCCAAGAATTTTTTTCACGCTCTCGAGCAGCTCTTTTGTCTCAAGATTGGTTATTTTTGATTCAACGATTATGGGAAACTCTTTTTCTTCCAGGTCTTTTTCTTCTATACTTCCGTATTTCATGGAAATTTGTTTTTTATCAGCCGTGGCACTTAATGCAGACAGGAAGGCTTTTTTTATTTCCTTCTTGTTGATTTTCAAGGCATTTATCATTGAAACAACTTTAGGTGGGTGCGCACGCCTTCCACCTCTTGTTGAAGCGACTTCTGCACCAATCCAGTTAAACTGGCTTCCTTTCCTGGAAATTATCTTTCTGGGAATTCTTGACATGCCGCGCCCATAACCGCTTCTCCATACGTGCCTTCGATGAACAATTTTTCCAGAAGCTGCGTGCTGTTTTCCTGCAACAAGGCTTGGGGAATAAGGCTGCATAGTTTTTTTTGCTTCCAAAACCTTAGAGATAATATCTTCCCTTACAGGATATGAAAAAAACTCAGGAAGCCCTATTTCTTTAATCTTCTTTCCCTCAATACTCAGTATTTCCGATTTCATTTTTCCCTTTCCCTTAAAAATTTATCTAATTTAAAATATCTTTCTGAAGCATTGAATGGTGGAGTCTTCTTGCCAAAGTAAATTCCAGAAAATAATTGTCTTGTTTTTCCTGCTTCATCAACACAATAATCAGATTCTACTATTGCTTCGCCATCTCTTCTTGCTGTTCTAAATCTTTCCAACTTTTTATCTTCATAAACTACTTCTGTAATAATTTCCTTTTTTCCATTTGAATCAAAAATTTCCCCTACTTTTAACTCAGTTATTGTTTCTATAGAATTCATCTTAACTCTACCAATTCGTAGGCCTTTTTTGCCTGTTTTTTAGTTTCCCGAAGCGGAGAAGTAACGAGCAGTTGTCTTTTTGCAGGCCCCTGGACAGATCCCGCGACGATTAAATAGCTTGTAAGGATATCCCCGTAATTTTTTATGTTCTTTAATTTTCTTTCTGTTTTTCCTTTTTCCTGTGAACTTCCCAAGTCAATTACGCTGTTGTTGTATGTGACTCTGGTAAACATTCCAAGCTGGCCTGCCATAGGAGTTCTGAAAGTGACCCTTGCAGGATGCCATGGGCCAAGGCTTCCCGGTCTTCTTCTTCCCTTTTCGGATTTATGCTGTTTTAGAGTTATCCCAAATCTTTTAACAGGCCCTGAAAATCCCTTTCCTTTTGTTAGCCCGTGAATGTCTACAAGATGCTTCTTCTCAAAGATATCAGAGACATTTATCTCTTTTCGAATATTTTCTTTGACAAAATTTAATTTCTCCTCTAGACTTCCGGAAAGGCCAATTTCGCTCAGGTCAGGGGTTTTTTTGATTCCTGTTTTTTTAACCTGCGAATAGCATATTATGCTTAAATCATCATAATCCATTATTTCTTCAATAGAAGGGGTTTTTTTCCTAGGCATCTTCACCTTTCCTTCCAGTTCTTTATCAAGATTTTCAGCCAAAACTTCTGTTTTTATCAGGCCGTTTTTATAGAATCGAACAGAAAGAATTTTCATAGAAGGGCACTCAAGGAGGGTCACGGGAACAATGATGTGTTTTCCCTTTGTCATGGAATTGGGAGTGTCGTCCTTAACATAAGCAGAAGACATGCCTGCTTTGTAGCATATGAATCCCTTTAATCTTTTTTTTGAGCTGATAGAACTCCAGTTAACTCTAGGCAAGAATTTGCTGGCTCTTTTTCTCGGCCAGAACTGTAGGCTTCCTTTTCTCGGTCTTCTTATATTCGGCATTTCTTAACATCTTCGCGGAGAACATTTTGTTCTTCTACCCTGGATAAGATATCTAAAAATTATGGGTTTTTAAACCTTTTTTATGGTTTTTTAGAACCTTAATGCTCTTATCTGTGCCGTATTTATTCTTTCACGCCTCAAACTCAGTCTCTTTCCTTACCTCTTTTCCATCCACATCAACTATTCTTAAAATCTTGCCTTTCCTCTTCGCCATCTCACGAATCTTCTCGTAGTCTTTCTCTAGCGTGGCCAAGCCTGGACGCGCTCCTTCTTTTGGAATTATAATCTCTTTAATAACAAAAACATGCTCGGCACTTATTTTTTTACCATCTGGCAAATCCCAGAAAAAATCCCCCTTAACAGCATTGTAATATTTCTCGTCAAGCTCCAGCTGGCAGAATTTGCCATCAACTTTTTTCTCACTTTTTCCCGGCTTTGGTAACTTGCCCTTTATCCTTAACTTAATTCCGTTACCATCTGCATTCAGAAGAAAATAATAAACCAGAGGTGCAATTTTTTTTATCTGATTGCTTGTTAAATTGCTGACATTGTAAACAATTTTTCCCTCTTTCTTTACTCCCTGCAGTCCGGGAATTTGTTCTTTGCTCCAAATATTTCCATTAAAAATGACCTCCCCTAATCCAGCTACGAACAAAACAAAGTCATTTGCGAACTCAAAACTGCCCTTAATTTTAACATTTTTTGTTTTCCATAATCTCAAAAGAGCCCTTTTTTTGTATTCCCCTTTACCGAATCTTATGAACTGCCTGTGGACTGCATCATCGTTTTTTCCTGAGAAGACCTCTTTTATGAAGTTCATTAAAATTTTTATTCACAAACCTTTATAAATTTTGACTACTATCTCTTAATTCATGACCAAAATAGATGAATCTTATTTTGACAAGATAATGACTGCAATAATTTTGATAGTGCTGATAGTCTTCTCTTTTCTTCTCCTGAGGCCGATTCTGCTTTCAATAGTTTTTGGACTGTTGCTCGCATTTATATTCGATCCACTTTAAAACTGGCTTTCCAAAAAAACAAAATCAAAGAACTTATCTGCATTAATAATGCTAGTCCTCCTTTTGCTGATGATTATCCTCCCCGTATGGTTTTTGACTCCCATACTTATAGAGCAGTCTTTTAAGATATTCCAGTCAACCCTGCAGATAGATTTTGTTACTCCATTAAAAAATCTCTTTCCGACATTCTTTGCATCAGAGCAATTTACCACCCAGATAAGCTCTGTAGTTTCTTCTTTCACAATAAAAACCGCAAATTCAATAACAAACTCCTTTACAAATGTCCTGCTGAATCTTCCGGCAATCTCTCTGCATATTCTGGTGGTCTTGTTCACTTTCTTCTTCGCTTTGAGGGACAGGGACAAACTTGCAGACTATATAAAAAGCCTCCTACCATTTCCAAAGGACATTGAAAACAAGCTCTTCAGATATTCTTCAGAAATAACAAAATCAGTCATTTATGGAATAGTCCTAATAGGAATATTACAAGGATTCGTGGCCGGTGCTGGATTTTTCATCTTCAGCGTCCCTAATGCCCTGTTCTTAACACTTTTGGCAGTAGTTGCAGGCGTATTGCCTGTAATCGGAACTGCAATAATCTGGGTTCCTGTTTTTATTTTCATGTTGATAGCAGGAAATAACACTGGAGCATGGGGAGTCTTTGCCTTTGGAATGGTTTCTTCGTGGATAGACAACATCTTAAGGCCCCTCTTTATCTCAAAAATGACAAAGATGCATTCAGGGATAGTTCTTATATCCATGATAGGAGGAGCGTTCTTCTTCGGAGTTTTAGGGTTTGTTATAGGGCCATTGGTAGTGGCTTATCTCCTTATAATCCTTGAATTATACAGAAAAAAACCAATGCTTGATTTAGTAATGAAATAATTCGGGAAAGTAACCTAAATAAATATAAAAACAGATTTCTTCATTTATAACTGAATGATTGAAAAGAGTGATTAACATGGAATTAAAAACAAAGATTCTTAAGTGGTCAGCAGGAGTTCCTGTCGCGATGCTGAATCTGAAGACGGCAGAAAAACTCGGGGTGCACTCAAAAGACAGGGTAGAAATAAGGACTTTTTCAAAGAATCCCAGAGCAATCTCCACAATTGTTGACACTGTTAAGGGCCTTGTAAATGAAAAAGAGATTGCCCTTTCCTCAGAGCTTAAAGAGATACTTAAGCTCAAGTCAGGAGAAAAAGTTGGAGTCAACCTGTCAACACCTCCCAAAAGCTTTGGATTTATCAAGGAAAAGCTGAATGGCCGTGTCCTGTCAGACGAAAAAATAAGGCAGATAATAAAAGACGTTGTTAATAATTCCCTTTCCGAATCAGAGATAGCTCTTTTCATTTCGGCAGTATATGAACATGGCATGAACATGGATGAAACAATCAGCCTTACAAAAGCAATAAGAGATTCGGGAAGACAATTAAATTTGAATCACCATAGGCTTGTTGTGGATAAGCATTCTATAGGCGGAATTCCCGGAAACAGGACAACGCCAATAATTGTCTCAATCTGCGCCTCTCTCGGCTTGACAATCCCTAAAAGTTCTTCAAGGGCAATCACCTCTGCCGCAGGGACAGCAGACGTAATAGAAACAATAGCTCGCGTGGATTTCACGATAAGGGATATGAAAAAAATAATAGACAAGACAAACGGATGCATGGTTTGGGGAGGCTCTCTTGGTTTTGTAACGGCAGATGACAAGATGATAAAAGTGGAGAAGATGCTCAAGATAGATCCCGAGCCCCAGCTTCTGGCTTCTATAATGTCAAAGAAATTAGCCGTTGGTAGCAGGTATATCATCATAGACATCCCATATGGCCCAGGGGCAAAAGTCGATAAGAAAAAAGCATTGAAGCTGAAAAGAAAATTTGAGTATCTTGGAAGATACTTCAAGAAGAAGCTTCGCTGTGTCCTTACTGATGGCAGCCAGCCAATAGGAAACGGCATCGGTCCTGTTCTTGAATTAATTGACGTTATTAGGGTTTTGAATCCTAAAGAGATCGGCCCGAGAGATCTGGAGGAGAAATCTGTTTTTTTGGCTGGAAATCTTTTGGAGATGACGGGAAAAGCAAAAAAAGGGGATGGAAAAGTGATGGCCCAAGAAGCCATTGATTCTGGCAAGGCATTTGAAAAATTCAGGGAAATAATAAAAGCGCAAAAAGGCAGTTTAAGAAACCTTTCTCCTGGAAAATATTGGAAAAATCTTGAAGCATTAAGAGCAGGGAAAATTTTAAGGATTGATAACAAGGAAATAAATTCTCTTGCAATAGTTGCCGGCTGTCCTCTTGACATATCAGCAGGATTGTATCTTCACGTCCATGTTGGCGATAAAGTGGAAAAAGGAGAGAGGATTCTTTCTGTTTATGCAGAATCAGAGGCAAGACTGAAGGAGGCCGTAAGGTATTACAAAAAAACAACGCCCATAAAAATTCTATAACTTGCAATAATCATATTTTTAAACTTCAAGTTATTTTATTTTTCATCAGGTTGGAATAAAATTCCAATTCACCGGCCGCAGGAGCTATGTAAATTTTTTGGAAGAGCCAAATGAAAAACATTCGCCATAAGATAATCGTCCAAGCGTGGCCAATTTGGAGGTATGTCAAATGAAAGAAGCAGAATATAAAAGAAAAATCATTGATTATCTGAAGAAGAATATGAAAAAAGGATATACTCAGGAATCTCTGAGATGGGCATTGGTGAAACAAGGATATTCAAGAACCCTCGTTGATCTTGCGATCAAGGAAGCCAATAAGGAATTTTCCAAAGAAGCGCCGATTCTAAAAGAGAAGCCGGTCATAACTCATGAGATTATCGGTGAAAACGACAAGCCAATAGCGAGGGGGATAAATAAACCCTGGTGGAAAAGACTTCTTGGACTAGATTAAAAGAGATTAAAACGCCCCCGCCAAGCCCCTATTAAAAGTAATACTATTGGGGGTTAGCGAAAAATTACCATTCAACTTTTAAAGAGGCTGGAAGTTTCCACTTAAATCTTTTCTGTTCTTCTAAATAATGCTTTTTACATAAATAACTCCACCCTTTCTTTTTGCTGTTCTTCATAAAAGAGGGATAAACTTCTGCATGAGCTATATTTGTGCATTTTCCTTTAAAATTACAACAAGGAAACATTTTCCCATTTTTTAATCTCTTAAATTTTATTGTAGAGTCTATCTCTTTATTCTTGCTCTTAAGAGTCCTCAACTTCAGATTTTTGTCGTAATATTTTTCTATAATTTGCATTTTAATAAAATTAACGGATGAAAATATTATCGTGATGGTTAAAGTCCTCTAAAGTCACGCTTTTGGAATTTTCATCAACTGAAAATGTAAGAACAAAGTGCTTGTCAATATGAACTTCTTTCCAGTTTTGTAAAGGCGCCCTTAAATTTTTATAATGATTAGGGGTTTTAATAATTTCTTGAGCTTTCTTCATAATTATTTCATATTGTTTTCTATTTTTCTTGAATAGTTTATCCAATTTCCTATCTAATTCTGGACGAATTTTCAGAAAATACATTACTCATACCTCTTCCTCAAATTTGCGATAGTACCAACTTTAATAGCTTTTTGTTTCATAATTTTTTCAGCTATTTTAATATACTCTGGTCTTAACTGTGGCTCAAGCAATTCTTCTTCATATTTTTCAGCCATTATATTAATTGCGTGTGACTTATCTTTTAATCCATATTTAGCCTTTAAAATATTTAAAATTCTGTTAGCTTCCTCAGTTATATCGATTATCGCTTTAACCATAATCCCATATTAATGGCATATTAATATTTAAATCTTTCTCTTTTTACCCGCCAAAACCCTATAAAAAGTAATACAGTTAGGGGTTAATTTTAATCTTGATAAGAATAAATAGCTTTACCTAATATCTTTA
>JBBSXY010000133.1:0-1008 GCA_038045525.1 Nanobdellota archaeon
AAATAGCTACGAAGAGATTTGTTGAGATATTTTATGATATAAAAGAAGAATTTTAATAATAAATGCTCCTGCCGGGATTTGAACCCGGGTCTCGGCCTCGAAAGGGTTATTCTATTTCTTTATTAATGAAATATCCGAATCCTTGGCCACTAGACTACAGGAGCAATGGGCCTGAGCGGATTTGAACCGCCGACCACACGTGCTCTTAGCTCAAGTACATTGTACCTGGTATCGTCTTATAAGACGTGTGCTCTACCAGGCTAAGCTACAGGCCCTTAATAAAAATGCTTTAATCTAGATATTTAAAGTTTACTAAAAAGAAAGATTTTTATTCAATCAAAGTACTTAAATTCTAATGCAATTTTACAAGCTAGAAAAAAAAGAGGTATTTAGATTTCTCGAATCTAATGAAAATGGGCTAACAAGTGAGGAAGCTAATTCTAGATTAAGCAAATATGGATTTAATGAGCTTAGAAAGAAAAAGGAAAATAAAATATTAAAAATATTACTTGAACAAATAAATAGCTTTGTTGTTTATATTTTAATAGCTGCAATGTTAATTAGTTTTTTTGTAGATCAAATTTTAGATGGTATTGTTATTGGTGCAATCATCATACTTAATACATTATTAGGATTTATTCAGGAGTCTAAGGCTGAAAAAGCAATACAGGCATTAAAAAAACTTGAAACCAGTCAGAGTTTAGTTATAAGGGATAATAAACATGTTCTAATTCAAAGTAAGAACCTAGTTCCTGGTGACATTATTTTATTAAACGAGGGAAATAAAGTCCCTGCTGATTGTTATTTACTTGAATCAGTTGAATTAAAGGTTGATGAAAGTATTTTAACAGGAGAAAGTGTTCCTGTTAAAAAAATTCCAAGTAAAATAGAGCATGATGTTCAAATAGCTGATCAAAGTAATATGTTATTTAGTTCAACCACTGTTGTTAGCGGAAAAGCAAAAGCTGTAGTTGTAAATACAGCCATGGGAACAGAGGTAGGAAAAAT
>JBBSXY010000134.1:0-6374 GCA_038045525.1 Nanobdellota archaeon
ATAAAAGTCCTTCCAATATATCCTAAATTTCCCGAAACATTTTGGAGCTTCGGAAAAACTATTAAATATGTTGGGAAAAAAGCCGTGATGCCTCCAACAGGACTAGCAACTGTTCTGGCAATGCTCCCTGATAAAAAATTTGAGGCACAGAGAATCATTGATTTAAATGTTGAACCGTTAACAAACGAGCAGATAAAAAGCTCAGATATTATTTTCACATCAACGATGATTATTCAGAGAGACTCGCACGATGAAATTGTTGAACGAGTTCATAGCCTAGGGAAAAAAGTTGTGGCTGGAGGTCCCTTTGTTACAACATATCCTGATAGGACCAGTGCGGATTACATTGTAGCAGGCGAAGCAGAAGTTACGCTTGGACCATTTCTAGAAGATCTCTTAAACAACACAACTCAAAGAATCTGGACAGAAAAATCTGTCTCCGGAAGATCGCTTGTTCAATTAACCAAAGGAGGAAAAGTACTCATCACAAACACGCCGTTGCCAAGATGGGACTTATTAGATTTAAATAACTATTTCTCCGCTGCGATTCAATACTCAAGAGGATGTCCATTTAATTGTGATTTTTGCGATATAACAAAACTTTTCGGAAGAGAACCAAGAACAAAAACTCCGGAGCAGATGCTTTCAGAACTTGATGCCCTTTATAATTCAGGGCACAGAGGTTCTGTCTTTATCGTAGATGATAATTTTATCGGAAACAGACTCAGTGTCAAACAGCTCCTGCCGCGCATAACCGAATGGCAGCAGGAACGAAGATACCCTTTTTCTCTATTCACAGAAGCAAGTATGAATTTAGCTTGGGACAGTAATAGAGACATTTTAGAAGGCATGCAAAAAGCAGGATTTAATCAGGTTTTTCTTGGTATAGAATCTGTGGACAATGAAGTGCTAAAAATAATGCACAAAGAACAAAACACTAAAATGTCGCAACTTGAAGCTGTAACAAGAATACAACAAGCAGGTTTAGAAGTTTCAGGAGGATTTATCGTTGGAACTGACGGAGAGAAAAAAGACTCTTTAGATAGATTGTATAATTTTATTCAGGAAGCAGGAATTGTAGTTCCAATGCCTGGACTATTAACTGCAGTAAGAGGGACCGACTTATATATAAGGCTAGAAAGTGAGGGCAGAATCAGGGAAGAAAGTAAAGGAAACAACACGCACCACTTAGGATTTAATTTTGAAATAAAAACAGAGCTAAGCGAAAAAGAGCTATTGAAAGGATATAGGGAGCTTCTTGATAAATTATTTAGCGCCAAAAATTATTTCGAACGGTGCAGGACTCTCCAAAAAAAACAGGGTCCGCATCACAGGACAAAAAGATCATCTCTTGAAGGACTCATAATTCTTGGCAGATCTATAAAAGGACAACTTTTAGCAGAAGGTGGTTTGGAATACGCAAAATATTTGATTGAAACTGCTTTGAGAAGACCAGATTATTTACCAGTAGCAGTCGCTCAAGCTATTAAATTTGATCATTTCAAAAACATCACAGGAGCTACATTAGAGGCAGATGATTATACAAAACATGCACAAAGTTTGTATGTTCAATTCTCTGAAAAGGCAGGAAGAATTATCGCAAGTAGAAAAGGAAATTATCCTGAAAAATTAAATCTAATTTATGAAACAGCAGAGAATATTCTTGGTAGGGCTGATAAAAAATATCAAAAATTACACAAAGATTTCAGAAGAGGGGCAGAAGAAGTTTTGAGAAGATTGTATGAAATGGTAAATGCTGAGGCTGAGGGATACAAAACCAGAGCCATCTCTGGTTAAGATTTACAGGAAATTATCTCCACGTCACTTTCACATCGTCTGTCCTTTCTCTCGGTTTGATATCAACATCTCCTGGATTTTTCTTTATTCCAGACTTGAACATTATCTCTCCAAGATAGGCTATCATTCCTGCGTTATCAACCAGAAACTGGTTTTCGGGGCAGAAAAATCTTGCCCCCCTTTCCTCGCACATGGTTCTGCACATTGACTGTAGTCTTTTATTGCAGGCAACTCCTCCTCCGAGAAGAAGCTCTTTTTTTTCTGTATGCGCCATCGCCCTTTCTGCAACTTCAACAAGCATGGCAAAAACAGTTTCCTGCAGGGAAAACGCAAGGTCCTGAAGCCTGTATTCTCCGGATTCTAATTTTTGTTTTAAGTTTGTCAGGATTCCGGAGAGAGCAATATCCATTCCCTTCACCCTGTATGGAAGTTTAATCAGCCTAGAGGTTCCTGTCGCAAGTTTTTCAATTTCAGGACCCCCGGGAAAACCAATGCCAGCATATCTCGCAAAAGTATCTATGAAATTTCCTGCGCCAATGTCAAGAGTTTCGCCAAAAACACGGAATTTTTCAGAGGCATAGGCTATTATCTGTGTATTTGCACCAGATGCATAGAGCATCACGGGATCTTTCGCTCCTGTAATCCTTCCTATCTCAAGATGGGCAATGCAATGATTCACAGGAACTATCGGCCTTTTTAATTTTTCTGAAAGCTCTTTTGCAAACCCAATTCCCTGAAGAAGGCATGGAGCCAGGCCAGGACCCTGAGAAACTGCAATAGCGTCGATATCTTCCTCCTTTATTCCAGATAAAAGAAGCGATTCAGAATAGATTTTTTCCTTATTTTCCCGGTGATGTCTTGCAGCATCCATGGGAATTATCCCTCCTTCCCCTGTCTTATAACTGCTTTTAACATTAGAAAGAATTTTCCCGTTTCTGACTACAGCCACTCCAAAAGTGTGGGCTGTGCTCTCTATTCCCAAAATAACTGCCATAAGAACTAGAGAAAATTTGCGTTTATAAAATTATAATAAGAATGGAACAGAAGAGGGGATAGCTATGTGCAGGTGAAATGATTATATATATTTTAGGAAATACATCTTTATAAAACTGGCCAATCATAAGAAAGTTAAGTATGATGAACAAAAACGGAAGGCCCGCTATGCAGGAAGGCCGGTCTTTGGATATTTATGATGCAAGATTGATTTTTAGAATAACAAGACGGGAAGAAAAACTCGTAAAAATTGTCCGTGTTAAGATACGCTATTCTAAAAAAGGACACTATGGAAAACAAGAATTTTCTTTTCCGGAAAAAATAGAAGACGATGACTTATGCTGGGATACATATAGAGGAGAGAAAATCTCTGTTTATCACAGGATAGAAGCCAATAAGTACAAAGACATAAGACATTCGATAGCACCTACAAGCCTTGGCCAGAAATTAGAGGCACTTGTCTCTGAAACCGATAAAAGATTAAGGGAGAGAGCTACAGAGAGACTCAAACGAACATCTAAAGAACCTACAGAAAAAGCGCATGAAAAAGATTAATAGCTTGTAAAACCCAACAATTAATAAAATTAAAAATAAAGATTAGAGGACTTTATCTTTTCTTTTTTCTTTTTCCACCACCTCTGGCCATCTTTGCTTCGCATACATTTCCCTGTCCATCAACGTAGTAAAGATAACCAGGCCTCCTCTTTATAGCCTTTTTAACAAGTACTTTTCCCATTTGCACCTCCTTTTATTATTTAAATTAATGAAGCTAATTTATATATTTAAACCTTTCTAATCACCGACGAGAAGTTTATTTTTCTGTTATATTTTTCATTCATTGGTATTTCAAGGAGTTTTTTGTACCGCCTTTTAGCCTTGACAGACGGAGTGAAGGGCTCTACAATCTTAAATTCCACGACGTTATCTTCCCCATCCATCCATACTGCAATGAAAGGAAAGAAAACGAAAAGGGAATGTATTCTGAAACTGACTGGTTTTTTGAATTCAAAGAGTAAAGGATTTGCATCATCTCTATCTTTGAACATCAGGCCCAAAAACCTGTTCAATCCACTGCATTCTTTGGCAATGATGTTTATTCTTTTTCCTCTAAGGTTAAAAGAAATCTTTTTCAGCATTTTTCCCCATATCTTTCATCAGCTTAAGATTGTCCTGATTTTTCCATTTAAGTTCTTTAAGACCGAAAATATCGCTGTTTTCCAGATTTTTCTTTTTTTCTTTATATGTCCTGTAGCATGCTTTTATGTTTCTCTCACAAACATGGTCATGGTGCCTGAAGCCGCCGCCAAAAGTCTTCGGGATGTGCATGAGCTCGTGGATTATCGTCTTTATTTTCTCTTCCTCGGAAAGCTTGTCAAATCTTTCTGAAATGAACTCAAGGGCATAGAAAGCATCTGTATCCATCGCTCTCTGCAGAAGTTTTCCTATCGTGTGGCAACGGGCAATTGTGCCCCTGGAAGAACTTCCATGACTACGAAAACATTTCATTCTTTCCAGCTTTACATGCGGAAAAAGAAGCCTGGAAATTTCTTCCGAAGTTTTCTGTATGTCTTCTGCATATATATATTTCATTTTTCAATTTCAATGGTTTTATTTTTTGATGCGAATCCCGATTTTATTCTAACGGGCTTATTAAAATACTTGCTTAACAGGCTAACAAGCTCGGCGTTTGCTTTATTTTTTTCTGGTGCTGATTTCAAATAAACTCTGTACCCTTCTTCATTTTTAATAACTTCCTGTCTCTTTGAATTTGGCATGACTTTAATTTTAATTTTCATCTTTTCTCAGGCGGTTTCCATGGCCTTCCAAGAGCATGATAAATCTCACTTTCTGTTTTTCCGGCGACCCTCTTTCCTTTTCTGAAAAGCCCGTGCTGGTTAAGTTTAAAACCTTTTTTCTTTGCGACAACCCTCAAACCGATGCCTGCACCGAATCTGCTGGAGTAAGCAAGAAGAGCTGCGCCCCATTCTTCAGGCAGAGTGTAATAAAGTTCAACCTCAACCCCCTCGATTTTGAAATAAGCCTTTTTTTCACCGCCTAAAATTCTTTTCCCTCTCTTTTCCATAATGACCTCAATTTTATCCTTGCTTCCCTCGTTCTTTGGAATGAGGACGACATCAATATCGACAGGATTTTCTTCCTTTCTTCTTATGCTTCCGACGACCTCAATTCTTCTTGCATAAGGCCTAATCTCTCTGACAATTTTTTCCGCAAGAGTTCTGACAAAATTTCCTTTTCTGGTTGTGACATATTTCCCTTTTTTTATAAGATGCCTTAGTTTTGGCATGGTTTTTTATCAAGTATTATGATGGTATCTCCTGATTGCCAGGCTAAACAATTTTGCACTTTTATATTTTGCTGGCTAAAACAGTATTTATCCTGGAAAATTAACTGGTAACTATTTCCAAAGCATCCCTGTGCTTCAACTCGTGATTTTTTCCCAGGGTTTTTTTTGTTCTCGCATCTATTGCTTTTATGAAATTATTTCCAAAATCTGTATGGAGATGGTATGCAAAATCCAACGCAGTGGAGCCAGAAGGAAGAAGGAAGCAGTCTGGCAGAATTCTTCCCTTGCTGTCCGCAAGCTTGTGTGCTCCTGCCGGAAAAACTGCGATATAATTCAAAAAGTTAAAAACCGCATAATTCAAGACTTCTTGGACTCCTGTACCTTCTTCAAATCTGTCCAAAACAGATTCCTTGATACCAAGAAGAGCTTCTTTCTGTTCGTCGCTGAGTTCTCCTGTAATCTTGAAATCCCTCTCCCCTGGAATGTAATTTATCAGCCTTATTTTTGCAGCTTCCCTAAGGGCGAGCTCTGAATCCGCAGAGCATGGAATTATTATCAGGCCCGGAAATCTCATCTTTAAAAACTGGTAATTTGCATGGGCTTTTTCAAGGTCAACTTTATTTGCGGCGATTATTGTCGGCTTGCTTTCTGTTCTCAATTCTGATGCAAACCAAAAAAGCTGGTCTTCGTTCCAGTTCATGGGTTTTTCCGGGAGTCTCAGCCTCGAAAGGACTTTCTTCACATGCTCTTCCCTTACCTTCAGCCCGGAAAACTGCTTTGCCACAGCCTCGGAAAAGTTGCCTCCTTCCTCCTGAGCTGTTTTTTTCACAAAGCCCTTCCAAGCTTTTACCATTAAGTTGTAAAACCACCTATTCAATTCGTTTTCCAGAAAAAGAATGTCTTTTGACACGTCATGGTTTTCAACGGGCTTTCCTTCTTCATCTGTAGTTCCAGAGGCATCTACTATGTGTATGAAAACGTCTGCCTGCCTCAAATCATCCAGAAACTGGTTTCCAAGGCCTTTTCCCTCACTCGCTCCGGGCACAAGGCCGGCGACATCCATCAGCTCAACAGGAACAAACCTTTTTCCCTCGATGCAGAAACCATGAGCTGGCTGGCATTTTACGCTGAACTCTCGCTCAATGCAGTCAACCTTTACATAGCCAACGCCGTGGTTCGGTTTTATTGTGGTGAAAGGATAGGAAGCGATTTCAACCTCCGCCAGGGTCGCTGCTTTGAAAAATGTGCTCTTTCCTGAACTTGGTTTACCGACAAGCCC
>JBBSXY010000135.1:0-1196 GCA_038045525.1 Nanobdellota archaeon
AAATAGTCAGCGAGATAGTTATTTTTGCTCGAGTAAAACCAGAGCATAAATTAATGATTGTTAAAGCATTAAAGATGAACGGAGAAATTGTTACAATGACGGGAGATGGTGTTAATGATGCTCCTGCTCTTAAAGAAGCCCATATTGGAGTAGCAATGGGGAAGAATGGAACAGATGTTTCAAGAGAGGTTGCAGACTTAACATTGAAAGATGACAATTTTGCAACTATTGTTGTGGCTATAAGAGAAGGAAGAACTATCTTCAAGAATATTAGAAAATTTATCAGCTATCAATTATCGTGCAATTATGCTGAACTTATGATTTTATTTTTTGGGGTGCTGTTAGCTCCATTTCTTGGTTGGCAGATTCCTTTGCTGTTAGCTTTGCAGATATTATTCATGAATCTTGTTACAGATGACTTGCCAGCATTAACTCTTGCATTAACTCCTTCTTCATTAGATATAATGGAAGAAAAACCAAGAAAGAAAAAAGAAATATTAAACAAGTCACTTCTAATCTGGTTTGGAATAGCAGGAGTATCTATGGCTATTATGACTTTATCTGTTTTCTTTGTAAGTTTTAATATTCTTCATCAAACTACAGAGTTTGCAAGAACAACAGCTTTACTTTCATTGATTTGTTTAGAAATAGCTAATGCATATAATTTTATGTCCTTTAGGCACAAGGTTTCATTTGAGTCATTAAGGGTTAATAAATATCTTTTTTATGCTTCTATAGTTTCTATTTTAGCAACAATAGCTGTGATTTATTCTCCATTGAATAAAGTGCTTGGAACAGTCCCTATTGGCGTTACAGGTTGGATAATTGGAATTATCTCTGCAATAGTTATCATTTTGATATTTAATTTATTAAAAGGGTTGAATGAGAAGAAAAATTTCCTTAAATTAGAGCATTTTTAATAATCAAGTAGTTAAGCACTCCCAGACCCCAGAGTCGATGACCTTAACCTCAAGTCAATGTTTATTTGTCAGATTAGGAATTAGCACCCGTTAACTTTACAGCTCACGCATCATCAGAAACTTATACCTCCCAACACAATAAAACCTATAAACTGCCATATCTTTCAGTAAGCATGGAAAAGAAAAAGAAACAGGATGAACTAATTCTGGAGGCAAAAAATTTCTTTGATGCAAATAAAAAAGAGCTTGGTAACTCTTTTAGAAAAGGGGAGGGAG
>JBBSXY010000136.1:0-1813 GCA_038045525.1 Nanobdellota archaeon
CTATCTCTGCTTCATCTCCTAAGGCTGCCTGTGAAAAATTTATTGATACAAATGCGTGCAAGTCATCTCCCCTTCTCTCAAAAACCGGATGTTTTTTTACAAAAATTCTTGCGTATAAATCTCCCGCTTTTCCACCCTTTTTTCCGGCCTCGCCTTTTTCTGCAACTTTTATTATTTGTTCTGTGTCAACGCCGGCTGGAATTGCAATCCCTATTATATCTTCTGCTTTTACCCGGCCCTCACCCTTGCAGACGTTGCATGGCTTTTCTGGCTTTGTGCCCTCGCCCCGGCATTCTGGACAAACTGCAAAAGTTGTATAAGATCCAAAAATTGTTTTTTTAATCTGCTGAACTTGGCCTGTTCCCCTGCAAGAAAAACATTCTTTTATTTTTGTTGAAGGTTCAGCTCCATTTCCATTACATCTGTGACAGACAACAAATTTTGTTAAATTTATTTTTTCAATTGTTTGGACCAAAACTCTTTCTAATGGAATTTCAATGTCAAGCTGAATATCCTTTCCTTTTTTAAAATCTTTTTTTGCAGTCCTTTGCCCGCCAAAATTAAAAAATTCTTCAAAAACATCTCCTATGTCGCCAAAATCAAATTCAACTTCCTGATCGGCTCGCCCTGAGCGCGCCGAAGGGTTTCCCCATGCCCAATTCCAACCTTCGGCTGGTCCGCCGGAGGCGGAAAAACCATTATTATCAAATACGCGCCCAAACTGGTCGTATTGCGCCCGTTTTTCTTTATCTGAAAGTATCTGGTAAGCTTCGTTTATTTCTTTAAACTTTTTTTCATCTCCGCCTTTGTCAGGATGATGCTTATGCGCCAGTTTATGAAATGCTTTTTTTATGTCATCTTGAGAGGCTGTTTTTGACACTCCCAAAACCTCGTAGTAATTCATGAAACGAATTTTTAATTTGAAATTTGAAATTTGAATTCAATAATCAATGATTAAATTTTAAATTTGAAAACGCGGGGTTTAATCATTTCAAATTGAATAAATTCAAATTGATTTCAAATTGTAAATTGTAAATTTTAAATTATTTTTCGGTGTATTTTCCCTCTTCTGTTTTGGGCTCTTCGCCATCTTTTGGCTTATCCTGCGGATTTTGTTGAGGCTGTTGCTTATACAACTCAGCGCCAACTTTTTGTATGGCTTCTGACAATTCCTGCGTCTTTAATTTAATTTCTTCTATATTATCACTTTTTAAAGCTTCTTTCAAGCCGTTAATTTTTTCCCTTGTCTCGCCGAAGCTTTTAGCGAAGTCGGGTTCACTGGCTTTTACTTCATTGTCTTTTAATGTTTTCTCTGAAGTATAAACCAAGGCATCGGCAATATTCTTAACCTCTATTATGCTCTGTTTCTTTTTATCTTCCTCTGCGTGCAGTTCTGCCTCTTTTTTCATTTTTTCAACCTCTTCTTTTGAAATTCCGGCCGACCCTTCAATTTTAATTGACTGGGTTTTCCCGCTTGCCTTGTCTTTTGCCGAAACATTTAAAATTCCGTTGGCATCAATGTCAAAAGAAACTTCAACCTGCGGGATTCCACGGGGAGCTGGCGGTATGCCGTCTAAAATAAACCTTCCCAAAGTTTTGTTGTCTTGAGCCATTGGCCTCTCTCCCTGCAAAACATGAATTTCAACCTGCGTCTGGTTGTCTGCGGCAGTTGAAAACACCTGCGTTTTGGCGGTTGGCACGGTTGTATTTTTAGAAATTAAAATTGTATCAACTCCGCCATAAGTTTCAATTCCCAATGAAAGCGGAGTTACGTCCAGCAACAACACATCGCGCACATTTCCCTGCATTATTC
>JBBSXY010000137.1:0-1053 GCA_038045525.1 Nanobdellota archaeon
TTGAAGGGTCTCTGTCGTATAAACGTTCCCTGGATCCCAGAGAAGCCAGCCGGCGAAAGCGTGGGAGCTCGAGGCACTATTCAAAGAATCTTCCACGGCTTGAATCTCTTTTCTCACCATTTCTGGACCATAAGTCGCGCCTAGGTCAAAATCCTGGAGCCACGGCCGCAGTTTAGATTTTAAACCAACCTCGAAATTTGTGGAGCTCGAATAATTTTCTAAACGGCTAAGCGCCTTATCGAGTGAATAGCGGATCACTTCGTAGGGATACTCGGCGGGATTTTTATAGCCGATGAATCCCGGCGCAGAGTGAGAAGGATAAACCATTGGCGAAACATAGTCAAAATATTCTAGAGAGTCTTCAATTATCTGGCCAATTCCCAAATCATCAGAATTTACTGTTGCTTGCCCAAATAAATCAGCTGACAATTTTGTGTCTGGCAATTCCTGCCTTAAATATTTAAAAAAGTTTTTTAAAATAACGCGCCTTGCAGTTTTTTGGTCCCAAAATGGAAAACCCATATTTTGCGTTTTTCCATCTGAAGGAAATCTTATGTAGTCAAAATTTATTTCATCAAATCCGCGCGATAAAACGTCTTTTGCAATAGAAATATTATAATCCCAGACTTCTTTTGAAGAAGGGTCAAGCCAAGATAATTTATGGTTGTCATACCACAAAACCGGAGGCGAAGCCGGAGCAGATTTGGTTTTGTCAAAAATTGCCAGCTCCGGCCTAGCTTTTGAAAATGCCGGATCTTCAAAAACAGATATTCTGCCAATTACATAAACATTTTGCTCATGAAAAAATCTCACCAAGACATTTATGTTTGAAATCATCGAAGGATAAGATATTATTCCCGAATAATCTTTTATATCAATTACAACCGCATTAATTTCAGTGGTTTCAAAAAGATTTGATAAATAATTAAGATATGATTTGTTTTTAGCTGACCAGCCCGTAACATAAACTGCTTTTATTATTTCTGGAGGATTTGCCAGTTTTTTTGGCGGAGGCTGAGGCAGAGGAATTGCCGGAATTCGCTCTGTGATGTT
>JBBSXY010000138.1:0-17251 GCA_038045525.1 Nanobdellota archaeon
CATTGTATTCTCCATCATCTTCTTCAAAAGCACCTTCGCTCTTTCAATAACCATTTTCTGCGCGCAACGGGATGTAATAGGAAATAACAAAGCATGCTCTTCCGGGAATACCCTATTTTCTATCTTTAATTTTAATCTCAACCACACTTCTATCGCCTGCTTCGCTCTCGGCGAGAAGTAAATAACTCTCTGCCAGCCGCCCTTGCCTATTATCGGAAACTCCGATGTGCCTTTCTCATCCAGCAAAGGTATCATTTCCATTGACACTAACGCTAACGCTTCGGAAATACGCAAGCCCGTGGAAAATAAAACCTCAATGAGCGCCCGGTCCCGAAGATTGCGCGAACCCTCCGGCTTGATAGTCGTGATTATTTTCTCCACCTCTTTTTTCTCTAAAAAACTTATAGTTCGTTTTTGATTTTTCATTTTATTTTGTTGCTTTTCGCTATATTTTTCTTCGCCCATAATGGCTGAAGATTTGTATAATGGCATGCTTTCTTTAAACACTTTTTGCTGACAAGCCATACACATACCGGATATTTTGTGCTCTTTCACATCAAGCTCGGTCCGAAACTCCTCCGGCTTGATTTTCTCTCCGCAGATCGGACACCTGCCGGCTTCAATGTGGCGTAGCACGTCCGGAAATAGTTTTTCTATAATGTCTTTGTTCATATATTTATTTTATGAGGACAACCGCCGCGCCGTCCACTACCGGAAACTCCTCCGGCTTTATTCCGACCGGCGTTGTTATCTCCAACAGCCGGAAGCCGTCCGTTGCCGCCGTGAGGTTATTTTTGAAAAACACTCCGGCTATCTCCGGCTTCATCTCCGACTTACTGGCGATCTTCGCCACTAATAAATTATATTCGTTATACAGCATTTCGTTTGTGTTTTAATGATTTATGATGTTTTTTACACAACCACTCAACCTTTCGGCCGTTATTTTTGCCGGTGTGCTTCGGTCAATTTCAACCGGAACGGATACCGTGGCCCCCTTTTCATTTACCAGCATATACGGCGCGCCTTCAACATATCCTTTATAGTCCGGATGTATGTTTCGCCATTGATCAAGAGTTATTTTTATCATAGTATCGCACGCAAGATGTGAGCCGTGATCGTGCCGATATAGAAGTTATCGGTCGGATACTGACCGGACATAATCCAGAGTAAGAAGCCGAATATATCTATTAACAAGATAGCGGCGATCACTGCGGATATTGTTTTTATTGTCTTGCGCATAGTGTTATTGATTTTTATTTCTGCCGGCTTTACGACTATGGCCAGCCCGGCTACGCCGGAGCGTCCGATCTTCATAACCGTGAGATCGGGAGAGCGGCGCGGTATTCTATATAATAGACACCTGCGGCGTGCAAGTCGTGAGCGTTGCGCTTCGTTCAGATTCTTTAGTGTGTGAAACCGAGCGAGCGACATTTTTTATTGACGCTATCCGTGAGCGCGTCCGCTATTGAAGCGATGGCGTTTCGCCATATGTGCTGGATTTTGTCAAACTCTGCGAGCTTGTAATTCCATTGTACTTTAATTTTTTTTGTTTGTCAAGCCCCTACCCGTAGCACTTGAAAAAGAGTTATTCTCTTTCTGTATAAAATGCGAATACCTATAAACCTAAAACACCGCATAAAATAAGGATAATGGGCCCGGCGCGGCGTGTGTGTGCGCTGTGTGCTGTTATTTACTTGACTTTATACGCAAACTATGGTGAAGACCCCAGACCGAAAAATCGGGACTCCATATATTTATATATAGTCATAAGGGACCCCCACCCACGCCCGCGCGCGCACCCATACAAAAACCACCGCTTTTTTTCAAAAGGGTGGTCATGCGGTTTTAGGGTGGTATGCTACTCCTTAAATCTACTCTTCATCAGATCACGCCGGTCTAAAGGAACACTCCAAGTACCCTTAACACAAACAGGGTTTCCATCGGAGTTTTTTCCGACCCTGCCGCCCAGCATTTCACAATACTGCTCATCGGAGATCACTTCCTCAATGGGTTTAATCTGCTTGCTTTTAGCATTGTACTTTCCAAACTCCTCCTTGTACGCATTAGCAAGAAGCAGCTTAAAATAAGCCGGCGCCCTTCCTCCATAACGCTGTAAAAGCGCCCGGAGATTCTTTTCTTCAATATCGCTCAAAAAGATGTTAATTCTTTTCATCGAATTTTTCTTGAGGAAAATCCTCATTAAAGAGATATGGATAAATACCCCCTACCAATTCATCAATAGAACTCGCAAGGTTTTATTCGACACTGCCCTGATCCATTTCCGTACCCAAAATTTCTCTCCTCGACCTTTCTAACCCAACTACGAATTGTATAAAATGTGCCTTTTCCATACAGTTTTAGTGTAGCAAACTACACTCCACTGTGTCAACACTTTCGTCTGTGGATAACTTTTTAGACCACTCGGACCACCTTTTCAAAAACCTACCCAAGCAAATAAACCATATTTTAAGCGTACAATAGATTCGGACAGACACCTTATCACTAAAAAAACTTTTTCATTTAGTTCGCTTATGAGAATATAGCATATCATAAATAAATATATTTATATGTATATCCCTGTAGGTCAGAATTAGCTGGGAGCAAGACGGATTCTCCTTTTGATGGTATAATTTTAGCATGAGCGCCGCGAACGAACTGACAAATCAAATCATAGATCATGTCTATAAAGCCGGCGGTTATGCATGGCGCTCTTCGTCTGTAGGAGTGTTTGATTCAAAACGAGCCATGTTCCGTGCCAGCGCGAAGAAGGGAGTGTCGGATATTCTCGTAGTATTTAAGGGGATCCTCGTTGCCGTGGAAGTGAAGATCGGTAAGGATCGGTTTTCACCCGAGCAGGAGGGTTTCATGCAGAATATCCAAAATGCCGGCGGATGCGCCTTTGTCGCGTCCGACTTTAATTCGTTTCTTGTCGGTTGGGAAGCGTTCAAAAAGCGCTTTACTTGAAATGCTTTACAATACCACTTATCCACAGTTCTCGCTTGTATTATGCTTGTGTATATGCTATACTGATAGCAAGGTGTAGGAGGGTGTGGAAAGACACGATCTTCGGATTAGTGTACGAGGATCGCTGGAACGCAATTAACATATGAAAATTACGCTTCACATTTTCACATCTCATCTACAAAAAACTCTACGTCGTTAAGAGTGCGTGGAGTTTTTTGTTATGTTGAAAAAATATGAAGCATGGACATCGCATCAAACGTCGGGTTAATAATCGGCTCAAGGGCGCATTCGGTTCAACATCATACAAACCGCATGAATAAATTTCCAGCGTTGACACAAGAGGAAATAGATGCCGGCGTTGAGCAGGTTGAGATTCCGTTGAACGAGCTGGAAACGGTTGATGTAAGTCCGCAGCACATTGAGAGGATGGCTCGGGGGTTCATTATGGGAACGCAGGCGATCGGTCGGCGGAAGGAGATTAGGGAAATGCTTGAGGAACGCGTGACGAAGAGAATCGGAAGAAAAGGAAAGTATCTCACAGATAAATTATTTGAATTGGTTGACGGTATCTATACGGTTCAGAAAGAAAGCGGCAGGGAGATCCGGTATTACAAAGTTCCGCCGAATCTGGCGGCGATCGTCTACGCTTTGGACCGGGTGCTGGGAAAGCCGAAGCAGTTTACCGAACATAGCGAGGAGAAGAGGGGGATTATGGTTGTTGAGCATATTATACGAAATTTGGCTGGGGATAACCCTATTGCGAAAAGTGTTCCGAGTGTGATAGAGTTACCTAATGAAAAAGATATGCGTGAAATGCAAGAAGTTGTTGGAATTGGATAGGTTCAACAAGCAGACAAAATCACCTGACGGTCTTCAGTATTATTGTAAGGATTGTTTAAGAAAGGTTGGTCGTAAGTGGGATAGTGAGCATCGAGAGTATAGAAATAAAACTTCTCGAGAAGCTAAGGCAAGAGAATATAAAAGAGATCCTGAAAAATTTAAAGAACGAGTTAGAAAGTATCATGCCTTACATCCGGAGGTGCAGCGTGAAGCTGGGAAGAGAAAGAGGTTGCGTTTGCGAATGGGAGCGCTGGAGGCATATGGGATGAAGTGCGCGTGTTGCGGAGAGAGTGAGTTAAAGTTTCTTTCGATAGATCATATAAATGGCGGTGGTGGAAAGCATCGCAGGAAACTAAAGGGGCATTTCTATCAGTGGTTGAAGGTAAATAAATATCCAGTTGGTTTTCAAACTTTATGTCATAATTGTAATCAAGCAAAAGGATACTATGGACAATGTCCTCATAAAAGAAAAGGAGGAAACAGTAGTTGAAGCCGCTACTACATTTGAGCTGGTAAAGAGTTTATATCGTAATGACTTCGGAAAGCCATTCGAGATGACGCTGGGACAGAATGAGATATTTGATGCGATTTTCAAGAAGAAGTATCCGCGCCTACATATAATGACTTTTACGCAGTATGGGAAGTCGGACGTTGTTTCAATGGCGGTACTAACGAGGGTTGCAACGTTCGGAGAGCGGTTTTGTATTGTCGCCCCTAGTCAGCCAAAGGCGCGCATTATAACTGGATATTTAATTAAACATATTTTTGACAATGAGTTTACAATGTCTCGGTTCAAAATTAAAGAGGGAGAAAGCGCGGAAGCAATACGCCGGGAACGGAGCAAAAACCGCTTGACGTTTGATGTAGGTGATAATCAGATAGGCGAGGTATTTATTCTGTCGGCGGAATCAAGGTTGACATCGGGTGAAGATATCGGAAACGCTCTTATGGGATTCGGGGCGCCAAATGTTGTGATGGATGAAGCGGCTTTAATTTCTGATGAAGCGGATGCAAAAGCGATGCGTATGGTTGGCGGATTTACGGGAACCGGACAGGATTTCGTAGTAAAGATAGGTAATCCGTTCACGCGTGGTCATTTTTTGAAAGCATATGAAGATCCGGCGTATCATAAAATCAATGTTAATTTTGAACGTGGAATCAAAGAGGGGCGTCTTACACAGAAGTTTGTCGATGAGATGCAGAAAAAACCATATTTTCGTACCTTGTATCTTAACCGTTTTCCTGAAGCAGACGATATCGACGCGAAGGGATGGACGCAGCTTTTGACCGAGGATGAGGTGGAGAGTTTTATCAACACCAATTCCGAGATCAAGCACGTCGGAGAAAAGCGGATTGGCAACGACGTGGCGCGCGGAGGATTGAACTTCACGGTATGGAATCTCCGGTCCATGAATTATATGGAGGTGCTGGCGAAGAGCCGGCAGGATAATTTGACGGAAATTGCCGGACAGACGCTTTTCTTTATGAAGGAAAAGCTCATACCGGCGGAGAACGTCTTTATCGATGATGTCGGCGTGGGTGGAGGCGCGGTGGATCCTCTTCACTACCAGCAGAAGAATGTGAGGGGTGTGAATGTCGGACAGCCGGCGCTCGAGCAGTCAAGGTTCGTGAATATGAGGGCGGAGTCATACTGGCGGTTTAGGGAGTGGCTGAAGCGAGGAGGGAAACTTTGTTCTTGTCATAGAGATGAGTGGGTACAGCAGTTGTCGAAGATTAAGTATAAGCCGGATTCAAAGGGACGGCTTCGCATAATGAGTAAAGATGAGATGCGGACGCAGGGCATTGATTCGCCGGACGTGGCGGACGCGGGCATGCTGACTTTTGTCAGACAAGAACACGGTGATATGGAAGCAAGGAGAAAGAAGCGGGAGGTAAGGAGAAGAAAACATAGTTTTAACAGGGGCGTAAAAGTTTCAATGGGAGGATACTAATATGGGAGAAATTATTACAAAAGAAAATAATCAACCGGTGGTGCCGTTCGCGAAAAAGGAAAAGGTGTATGTTCCGCCGGTGATTATGAATGAGATGAGCGTGCAGATCCCGCCAGTATATTATTGGGAAGATATTGTTGAAAAGAAATCTGTTTTAATGACGATGGCGTTTAAAATGTTCGGGCGGAATTTCGGCATGAGTTATCCTATTGAGGATACAAACTTTGTAAAAATTGATATAATGAGAAAGAAGCTCTTTGCGGTTGTAAAGGAATCGCTTGATGTTCTTATTCACCACGGCCGAAAAGTGCTGGACGCGGGCGGCAACATCGATCCGCGATTAGTCAACGACGAGGAAGCGATTAGATTTAAATACGATAAATACTGGAACAAAAAGGTCGCAGCGTTCAACCAGTTAGTGCGAGTCGCGCCGATCACAAAAAAGAAGGCGGTGGAACTCGGACTGCTGGATAAACCTAAATATGCCTGAAGAACTAAAATCAAATATTGAGGAAAATAAAGAGGTTTACGCTCCTACTGAAGAACAGAAGAAGCGGCTTCAGTTTGTTTATGATGAACGCGCGGATATGATACAGAAGCGCAATCAGACCTATGTCCAGTTTAACGACCGGACTTTGAAGGAGTTTATTGATGATTCGGAGAAGCGGTTGAACGCCTATGTTTTGGATAAGGCCAGTCAAGGCAAAGAAGATTGGCAGGCGAATTTCGCGACGCGCGCTTACGCAAATAAGGCAAAAGCGCTTTTGGCCGCGACGGCAAGAGATATTCCGGAGATGCACTTCAAGGCCGTAAATGACGCCGATCAGTTTGATCACTTCGCCGCTGATATCGGAAAGAATCTTGTGCGCCATTCATACAACCAGGGCAACCCTCAAGAAGAATTATTTTTCCTCGCGTGGTCTAACGTGGGACACGGCACGGTATTGTCTTGCGAGGATATTCAGAAGAACGTGTATCAGAAGTCGCGTATCAAGAGTTTCGATCTTCTGACCGGCGATATTGAGGAAGAGTTGTTGGAGAAAGAATCATACGGCGAACCTTATTCTTATGAGGTGCCGTTGATGAATCTTTTGGTAAAGAATTTTTATACCAGAGACATTCAGGATCAGACGGCGATGATATTGGAAAGTTTTTACGCTGACCGCGATCGCTTTGATTCTATTTTTGGAAAATATCCGAACGCCGAGAAGGTGAAGAATCTCGCGGACATTAAGGCGAACGATCACGACACCTATTTTCATAAATTATGGAGCGAGACCATTAAAGACGGGAAAGGATTTTTAGTTTCCCGATACATGAATAAATACAAGGGCCGGCGCGGAGTTTACCGAATTGTCGCAAACGGCATTGAATTGTATAACGGCCCCATGATTTGGACCGACATTACGCGCAAGAATTACGGCCGGCCAGCGTATCCGATTGCGAAGACAATATACGAGCCGTTCGCGAATACCGACTTCTTCTATGGGAACTCGCTGCCGAACTCGGCGATGGGCGAGGGAGATGTTTTAAATACTCTTTATAATACTTCTCTTGACAAGCAGTACCGGTCAATGGTGCCTCCTCTTCTTATTGGTATGGTCAACAAAGACATGCTTGACCTTGAAGATGAAGTTGTTGCCGGCGATACAAAGATTTATGTTGACGACATCGCGCAGGTGAAACAGATGGAGTTGCGTGGTATCACCGATTCTGATGTGAAGATGATCGATCTGATTTCTCGCGGCTTGGATCTTACAACGCTCGATCCGCAGCAAGAGGGTGCGGCGCAAAAATACGTTACAGCCCGGGCCGCGGTTGCCGCCGATGAGCGCGCGCGCCAGCTCAAGGGGATATTCTTCATGTTCATGGAGAGTTTATGGTTGCAGAAGGTTCGCCTGCGCCTGCCGAACATTCTTCTGACTTATACTATGCCGAAACTCGTTGAGATTATCGGCGAGGACGGTAAGACAAAACTGGTTGAAAGATATCGGATGTTTAATATTGACAAGACGGAGCTTTCTGACGGCACAAGAGGAACGTTCGGGATTGAGTTCAGGTCTAAAGAACAAATGACGGATCGGAAAGCATTGCGACTTGATGTGGAAGCGGAAGAAGAACGAAACTATCTTGCCGGCACGCCGTATGAGAAGGTTATATTGCCCTATGGATATTTAGATCACCTTTCTTTTGATATAGAGATTGTGCCGGAAACATTATGGCAAAGTAGTCAAGCTATTTCGATGGCCATGACTTTAGAAAAGACTCAACTTATCGCTAACATTTTCCCTGAATACTTCGCCGAGAATAAGGAGCTGTTGTTCCGTGATCTGATCAAGAACTACAGCGACGATCCGGGGAGGTATAAGTTGCCGAAGCCACTCGACTTCTCGCAAGAGAAGGGGTTGGAATTAGCCACGGGAGTGGCAAGTAAAGGTCGTGGCGGAAGCTCGGCTGGTGGAGGATTAGTAAGTGATATCACAGGTGTGGATACAAACAACAAGATGGGCGAAGAAGCGGTAGCAGCATAATTATGTCTATACTTTCTAAAAAAGAACGCGACAGAAAATACTACCTTAAAAATAAGGAGAAAAAGTTGCGTACTTCAAAAGAGTGGGCTAAAAGAAATCCTGAAAAGCACCGAGAACAGAGTAGAAGATCGTCGAAAAAGTGGGACCTAAAACGTTGTGAAAAACTTGCTGGTTGTCCGAAACCTGAACGATGTGAAGTTTGTGGCTCGTCCCTTAAAATATGTTTTGATCACGATCATAAAACCGGAAAGTTTCGAGGGTGGATATGTGACCGATGTAATAGAATCTTGGGTTTTGCAAAAGACGATTCAAAATTATTGAGAGATCTAGCTAATTTAATTGATTCCTCAAATGGTCGATTGAAGAATCAAAGGAAGTTAGTTAAATAAAAAAAACGAAGTATGAAAAGAATTATTATAGGTTTGCTTCTGCGGTTATTGGATCGCTCGGCAAAGATTGATTACAAGCAGATTGATAAAAAGGCGGTTGAGGACTGGGCGTATCATAGTTTCGACGACAGAGGTTGGAGAAGCTACTTCGCCTACGAGGATATGAAGATTCTCAAAGAGTTGTCGTTTGGTAAGGATCGAGACACATACATGATTCTTATCGGCAGACGACTACAGCTTCTTTATCTCTTTGACGAGATGAAAAAATCGGTTGAAAACAAAAAGTCGGCCGAGGAGAAGCGAAAAGCGGAAGCGGAAAAAAGTGAAGAAAAAACATGAAACACGGACGACACAAAATGAGTAAAAGTCAGGCGATTATTCACGAATCGGGCGCTGAAATGAAGCGCAATCCACCGAAAATTCTTGCGCATACACGCGCGAAATTCGGGGCAAAACGAGCGGAAGAGCAACGCGTTGCGATATTACTGTCGAAATCTCGCAAGCGAGGTGCTAAGATAAAGAGGAAAGGTCGAAAGTAAATTATTAACTAATTAACAAAAAGCGATATGTCAAACAAAACATTAAAAATTAAGAGAGTATTCGCGTGGACTATCTTCAATAGTTTGAGGAATACTCCGCCGAAAGATTTCCCTACAACGGGTGAAATCAAAAGCACGATCAACGAAGTGCTGCCCGCGTTAAAAAGTCAGGTAGGATACTATATTGAAGCGATGGAAAAAGCCGTGGGGTTAGCCGAGAAGGTTGCTTCAAAAGAAGTTACCGAAGACGAATCAAGAGCGGCGGTGGAAAAATTAAACGAGGAGTGGAGGGTGTATAATAAAGAGCATGGCAGTGAATTGATTGAGATTTCTCTTGACGATGAAGGATTCAAAACCTTGAAGGCGCAGTTTGATAGGGAGAATTGGGGCAAAAAGTGGGTGGCGAATCTTGAGGAGTTCGGAGAATTACTGCAGGCGTTTGAAGCCGGAAAGTAAATTGAAAATTAAAGCTAACAAACGAAGAACAGCTTATAGGAAGCTGCGACCCGGAGGTGAGAACAATATTTTGGTTTTCACTTCGTTTTCCAAGATACTCACCGCCGGATCGCAGTTCCCTATAGTCGAAGCTGTTCGTTAGCATAAGATCGCATGAACCATAGCGATTTAAAATAAAGGTTTTAAAACTATGCCAGAACTAACAGCTAATAACAATCAGGGAAACGGTGGTGACGATGCCGCCGCGAAAGCCGCAGCCGACGCAGCCGCAGCAGCCGCCGCAGCCGGAAACGGCGGCGGAAATGGCGAAGAAAACGTTACCATGAAAAAGTTCGAAGTTGAGAAACTTCAAGCTGACTTGAAAAAGTCAAACGAGGATCGCGACAATTACAAGAAGGGATTGCTGCAGAAAAAAGCTGACGAGAGAAATCTCGGAGGCGAGGGACAGGGCGGCGGAGGAGACAATATTATCGATGAGAAAAAAGTCGGTGAAATTGCCACAGCTGCTACGAATAAAGCTCTGCGAGCCGCCAGCGAGAAAACCGCAAAACGCGCTTTCTTGCAGGCGCATCCCGAATATGTCGATGACGCTCAATGGACGGAATTGATGTCAAATCTTACTTTTAAAGGTACGGAGTTGATACACGATGACGTTCTTGGTCGCATGGACGCGGCACTTCTTGAACATAAGCGGTCTACAGGAAAGCTCGAAGAACATCTTAAAGCAGAACACGAGCGCGGCGTGCGCGAGGGCAGGATTCAGGGAGAACTTGGATCGGGCCACGGCACCGGCGGCGCTGGTGACAGAAATGAGGGTGGAAAAGGCACGGGCACCCTCTCTCCTAAGGGAGAAGAAATGGCCCGAGCCATGCACGTTGATCCGGAGAAGGCAAGGAAGGTCGATCCCTCGAAAGACAACGTCATCAACATACTATAAGTAATAATTGGAAAGATATTGTTCTTATCGCATTAGCGATTGGAATGACATTGCTTCCACCACAAAATTATGTCAGTAAGAATATTTAGAGAGAATGGTCCAGTTCACATCGAGTGGTATGAGAAAACGGCGTCAACTGCTTTTGCATTCAACGAGCCGGTTTGTTTTACCACTACGGGTAGATTGATTGCATATACTCCGGGTGCAGTGCAGCCGGTGTTGGGTCTTATTAAAAAGACGATCGCTTCTACGGATAGCGATTATGCGTCTACTACAAGAGTTCCGGTTGAAGTAGGTAATGCAGATACGGAATACTTGTTTGACGCAACCACAACCTCCGCTGCTCTTACGGATTGCGGTGAGTTTGT
The DNA here is from genome assembly GCA_038045525.1 of Nanobdellota archaeon. Taxonomy (GTDB): domain Archaea; phylum Nanobdellota; class Nanobdellia; order Pacearchaeales; family GW2011-AR1; genus ASMP01. The sequence goes on from JBBSXY010000138.1 coordinate 10,977, forward strand.
TGATTATGTGGCCGCGACTCGATCGGTGAACGTGGGCGTTTCAACAGAAGACGATGTATTTGTGACGCAGTTCATTTCTACGGCACTTGTCGTTGGGAAGTGGGCGCGGAGAGTAGTAAGCAACAACCTCCAGACTGCATTCACGAATGCCTAATTAAAATAAACGAAGTGAGAATAAACGAAGGCATACCGATGTCGAAAAGGTATGGATAGTAAAAGTAACTAAACGATTATTAACGTATGCCTATTCTCACTACACAGTTAGTTCGTTAAGCTGTGTATAAATCTCTTCTGATCAATGGGGAAAGTCCGGAAGCGGATAACCCTCAACAAGCCGAAAGGCAGTTGCAGAGACTGAGTGAAGAGACCTCGAAAGAGGAAGCGACAGTCCGACCTCCGCGTATAACCTTTTGAAGGCGGAGAGAATAGCAGAAATGACTATTCCGCCCGAAAGGGTAGTAACAAAAAGTTAACGACTTGGTACTAAGATAATTTTTGCCAAGTATAAATCTCTTCTGATCAATGGGGAAAGTCCGGAAGCGGATAACCCTCAACAAGCCGAAAGGCAGTTGCAGAGACTGAGTGAAGAGACCTCGAAAGAGGAAGCGACAGTCCGACCTCCGCGCATAACATAATGAAGGCGGAGAGGGTGGTAGAAATATCCACTCCGTTCATTGACAAAAGTCGTAGCTTGGAAAGACTTTTGTTAGGAAAAGTAACAATAAGAAAAAATGCCCTAGTCCAGTGGAGAGAGGAGTACGAATCGGTTGAAAAGGCCGCTCGGCAGCTTTATGATATTCTGCCGAACGAAAATCTTACTTCCGAACATTCGCATATCGACAGTCCGGGTTTTGCCCGCAGGAAAAATGAGGGCGGATCCTATGTTGTCGGTTCTCCCCGTCAGGGATATACGTTGAACCTCACGAAATCTCGTGTTGGTTTGACGGAATCCGTGACTTGGGAAATGCGGAAGTACGACAAGTACCGCGAGATTGAGAAGAAAATGCGCGGACTTGGAGAGTCAACAGCTCAAAGAATTGAGCTTGACCTCACTCACCTCTTTACTTTCGGCTTGCAGGGAACAAGCTACACCAACATGGACGGCGAGACGGTTAATACCGTCACCGGCGATGGTCTGCAAATCTTCTCAGATTTCCACACGATTACCGGCAGCTCTACTACCGTAGACAACTACGGCGGAACAGTGGCTTTTAATCGCACCAATCTTGAAGCGGCTGAACGGCTCTTTAAGAACATGGTGAACATGAACGATGTCAAAGTCGTTCCGAAGCCGGATACAATCATCACTTCCGATGAGCCGGCTATTGTTAACCTAGTTAAGGAGTTTCTTAATTCAACGGAAGCTCCCGACACTGCGGAACGCGCAACAAACGTCTACAAGGCAAAGTATAAGCATATAGAGCTTCCTTTCCTTGCGACTACAAATGTCGGCGCGCCGAGCTCAACTGGTCGATACTACTGGGTACTTGCTGATTTGAAGCACAAGGACGCAATCCTTGAGTTTTCGGAAATGCCTACCTTTACCGCTCCTAACGCGGGCGGCAACGGAGAGGACTTCGATACTGATGACTGGAAGTTCAAGTCATCCGCTTCATACGCTTATGGCATCCTCGACTATAAGTGGCTTGTGGGTCAAGCTTCAACATCTATCTAACGAAGTGAATTAACGAAGCAAAAGGTCACTTAAAAACTATTTACAAAGCATAGATTTCACCCTGTATCTTGTGTGATCACAACGAATCCCGGTGACTTCTCTGTTTTAATTCACTTCTATGCCTACATACAATTCAGGTCGAGCGGCAGATATTGGAGGCCTCAATATACGTCAACGTCGCGCAAGCGATTTGAACGGTATTAGATTCGCCGACAATAGAACGGCCGCTCCGACTTCAGCAAATGACATGGTCTTGTACCGTGTCTCAAACTCCTTGCGGTTTTGGGACGGAACTACGGAGTATAATCTCCTTACTTCTGTTTCCGGTTCCGTGGGAGATCTAAACGGAGTATACGAAAACGGTAGTTCGGTAACGGTTGATGAAGGTCCGATTATTCTGACCGACGCAACGACCGGCGCATTAGATACGCTTCGTATTACTACATCTGGCGCAAAATCCGGCGATGCTCTTGAGTTTCTTATGACCGGAGCTTCAACCGGACGGGCAATCCATATAGATATGGATGCCGCGATAACCGCTAACGCCCTCTTCATTGATAATGGAGCTGGCGCGCGCACCGGTTCCGATATTCTCGTCACAGATGACTCTACCGGAACTCATAGCGTTATCGACATAAATAGCTCGGGGTCTGGCGCGTCAACCGGCCTTGACTGGACTGATTCTTACACCGGGTCAGATGCCGCATTCGGCGTGAAGCTCACGCTTGATGCTGATGACGGTATTGACGCCACCGCCCTGCAGATTGTTCGCGGAGCGGGAATAAGAACTTCTCCAGCGATTGATATTAATGATGGGTCAACCGGTTCTGCTGATCTCATTGATGTTGATTTGACAGGAGTGTTTACCGGCGACGTCTTTGATTTCGCGAGTACAGCGGCAGCGACTGGAAATGTGTTCTTTATCAATCTCGATAATGCTGTCGCAATGACCGCCCTTCATGTTGAAGGTTCGGGGGCTCGCACTCAGCCGATGGTTGAGATTGCTTCTGACGCAACAGGCGCGGTGAGTTTGGTTGACGTAACGCTTTCCGGCGCGATTTCAGGTCATGTTTTAGAGATCTCTATGGACACTACGTCTACCGGAGATGTCTTGAATGTGGATATGAATGCCGCAGTTGGGGGAAGATTTCTCTTCCTTGATGCCGGCGGTGGAGCAAGAACCGCGAATCTTGTTACTGTCACTTATGATTCAACCGGAAATCTTGATCTCTGCGAGATCAACGATACTAATACCGGTTCGGGTCATTTGTTTGACATTAATGTGACTGGCGCGGGTTCCGGCAATGTTGTTGATATTGTTTATGGAGCCGCGTTGGACACCGGCGATGCACTAAGTATTGATCTTGGCGCAACCGCAACTGGCGCACAGGCGATCGTTCTTACTTCAGGCGTGATGACGCGAACGACGAATCTTGTTGAAATTGCCGAAAACGGCGCGGCCTCCGGAAATACCATCGATGTCGGTATCGGAGCCGTAACCTACACGGGAAACGTGTTAGATATTAATCTCGGCGCGACAGCAACTGGTGGGCAAGCGATTGTTATTGCTTCAGGAGCGATGGCTCGCACCGTAGCACTCATCGAAGTTGGCGATGCCGGAACTTCTTCTGGTCCGACATTTGACATCAACCACACCGGCATTACGACTGGCATCATTTTCGATATTGATGCTACGGCGGCAACGACTGGCAATGTGTTTGACTACGCCACGAACTCCGCCTCAACGGGAACGATCTTTGAGGTGACTCTGGCAAATGCCGTGGGCGCGATACTGCAAAACTTCACGCTTTCCGGCGTTCGGACCGCTAATGCTGTAGTGATTACTCATTCGGCTTCCGGCGCGGTGGATGTGTTTCAGATTGACGATTCCGGAACTTCATCCGGCCATGTCTTTGATATTAACTCGTCTGGGAACAGTACGGGCAATGTCATCGACATAGTTGCTTCTGCTGGTAAGGTTGCTGGTCATTTCCTTAATATGGATTTAGCCACCGACCTTGCGGGAAATGCGATTAACATCGCTGCTGCCGGAGTCAGAACGGCTCCGATAATCAACATCGCGAATACCGCTTCTGATGGTGGAACAGATGATCATGTCATCTTCATTAACCAGACCGGTATTCTTGATTCGAATCTAATTCAGCTAACCTTCGGGACAGCTGCTTCAACCGGTGAAGCTATTAGCATCTCGATGGGTACGAACCTCGCTGGTTCTGCTCTTGTGGTTAATGGTACTGGCGTGAGAACGGATGATCTCATCAAGATTGATGACGACTCCACTGGCAACAGTCATATCTTCGATATCAACGTGTCCGGTATTTATACCGGTAATGTTCTTGATATCGCATTTTCTGTGGCTGCGGCTACCGGTGAAGCAATCATGCTTGCTATGGGAACAAACGTAGCAGGACGAGCGATCGCGATAACTTCAGCCGGGACAGGAGTTTCTGACGAAGGAAACGTTCTCGATATTACGCACACAGGTATTCTTGTCGCGGGCGCTGATATTGTGAATATTACTTCTTCGGGAGCGATATCCTCGACGTCAAACGCTCTGGCTATCGAGCCGGCTGCGGGTGACGCTGGTTCGTACGCACTTTATATCAACGCAGGAGGTACTTGTGAGGGTATAAAGGTAGACGCTGGTACGGTTACGTTGGATGAAAGTTTGTCAGTCGGAACGACCCTTGCGGTTACCGGCGCGACCACTCTTTCGTCTACCCTCTCTTACCGCAATCTTACGGAAGTTGTTACAGCTGCGAATGTACTTACTGCCGCAGAATCAGGAAGTGTATTCTTCCTCAATTCCGCAACAGAGTTCGCAACCACTCTTCCGGCTCCGGCCGCTGGGTTGCACTTCACATTCGTAATAACAGCGGCTCCGTCAGGCGCTAACTATACTGTTGTGACTGAAACCGCTACGAACATCATTTACGGATCAGCTGAAGTGAACGGCGCTTCGGTTCCTGCGGTGGCTGAAGATTCAATTAACTTTGTATCTGCGGCTGCGGCAATCGGGGACTGGGTTTCTGTCTGGTGTGACGGAACGAACTGGTATGTGAAAGGAATGGGAGTAGCTGCCGGTTCTATCACGTTCACGGCCGTCTAAAGTCGATAATTAACAATTAATTATTGAACTTTCACTTGCTTCCTTTCTTGGCCCACTTCGGGAACACCAATTCAAGGAAGCAAGTTGTGAGAGTTTGATTGTTCTTTAACTAACAGATTTACTACTACTATTCACATTCACTTTGTGCTATAATAGAAATATGAAAGCACAAAAAAGATGTATTGATTGTGGAGGTAGGGTATCTCGAAATTATGTAAAGAGATGCGCTTCTTGTCGTTTCAAGTGGGCGGTAGGAGAAAATGCTGGAAATTGGAAAGGTAAAAGTTATCGTTGTATAGATTGTAATATTGATATTTCTCACTCCAGAGCAAAGAGGTGCGTACCTTGTAGCAATAAAAGATTAAGAGGAATAGAAAATAATTCCAGAGCACTTGGGAAAAAATGGAAGTTAAAAAAAACACGAAAGAAATGGAGTAAGGAAGCTACAAGAAAGAGGACAGAACGATTAAGAAAATTTTGGAGTGAGATGGGTTTAGATAGAAGGTTAGAAATTGGTAGAAAAACTGGTGAGGCGCGTAGGGGGCAAAAGTTTTCTGAAGAACGAAGATTAAAAATTTCTGGTCCGAATAGTGTTCATTGGAATCCCGACAGAGAAGCAATGAAGAAAAATCAGAGAAATGATCCAGAATATCAACAATGGGTCAAGGCGGTAAAAAAACGAGATAAAAAATGTAGATTAAAAGATAAAAATTGTTATGGTTATAAAGTCGTACATCATATCAAGCCTTGGCGGGATTATCCCGAATTAAGGTATAAATTATTAAACGGCATTAAATTATGCCAGTTCCATCACCCGAGAAAAAGGGTTGACGAACAAAGGCTGATACCAATTTTTATGAAATTGGTAGGGTCAAAATAAAATACTACTTTGTCAAATCGCACAAATAATCTTCCATTAAATTATACATTTCAGTTTAATATAACGGCTTCCGGCACGCCCGAGCAGTTGACGGCAAAACTGCGAGCGGCAACGATCGCCTTCAACGAGAATACTCCGGATGCCGATACTATTACGGATTCAGCAAGCGGATTCCTTGTTGCCGGTTTTCAGGCCGGCGACCAGTTAACCGTAAGCGGTTCGGCCTCAAATGACGGAACATATGTCATCGGGTCCGTTGCCGCCGGAACAATTACGCTTCTGGCGAGGAACGATCTTACTACGGAAGCGGCGGGATCAACCGTGAAACTGGTTGCGCCGAAATCAGTGCCGGACGGAGTCAGCGTGAACATCAAGGCAAAGAATGCGAATACCGGAAATATTACAGTCGGCTATAGTTCGGCGACGGCGTTAAATACCGGCACCGGATGGATGAGCTTGGATAATAATGAATCCGTCGGTATTCAGGTTCAAAACACCGACGTTATCTGGCTTGACGCTACGGTAACAGGCGAGGGCGTCGAGGTATGGTTCGAGAAAAACTTACAAGCATAATATGAGTTTAACCTTCT
>JBBSXY010000139.1:0-2686 GCA_038045525.1 Nanobdellota archaeon
CGATAGAAAAAAGGCCTAAGATGCCTGCAAGACCGGCTGATGCTATCTTTCTTCCAATTTTATTTTTATTGATTAATGTATCAATACTCATGTTCAAACAAACCAGATCTCCCTATTTAAATCTTTCGGTTTATGTCTTTTAATAGTAGTAACAAGTTTAATCAGTTTTTTGCTTTGGATATTGTGAATAAAATGTGTGATTACTTGCTCTTTATTATTCACAAAGAAAGGCTTGCAATTTCACAAAAACCAACATTAAATTAATAAACTTATTCTGGCTTTTTTACCTATGGAAAAGAAGAGGGGACAGATGCAGTTGTCTTTCGGGATGATTTTTTCAATAATCCTGGTTGTTGTATTTCTTGGATTTGCTTTTTATGCTATAAAGACTTTTCTTGCATTTCAAGATTCTGCAAAAGCCGGAAAATTATTTGATGAACTGCAATCAGACATAGACAGGATATGGAAAAGCTCCCAGAGTTCAGAGCAGCAGGAATATGTCGTTCCATCTGGAGCTGATTTTGTCTGCTTTATCGATTTTTCCTCTGATGCCAAAGGCGCTGATTCCATTTTTTATACTGAGCTGGAAAGATCAGATTACGGGAGCGAGAATCTTGCGTTTTATCCTGTGAAATTTACAGGATTTGAGTCCAAGGAAATAAAGCACATCGACATAGAAGAGACAACAGCTGAAGAGAATCCTCTCTGCATAAAAACCAGCAATGGCAGAGTTTCCTTGGTTTTAAAAAAAGATTTTGGCGAGGCTTTGGTAATGATAGAGAAAATAGAGTAGAAAAGGGGAAAAGGGTACATTTATATACCGTTAGAGACATAAATATACCATATGGGACATAAATGTAGCTATGATAGGGTCTTAGAGGTTTTTTTCAAAGAACCAATTAAAATTCATTTTATAAAAGAGATAAGCAAGAAGATATCTCTAGCACACACGTCTGTCCGCAACCATGTTAGGGAAATAGAGAAAAATGGATTAATAATGAAAAAACATGCCAAACCTTTCGATGGATTTATATCAAACAGAGAAAGCGAAAGATTCTTATTTGAAAAGCAGGTATATAATCTGTATTCTTTATTTGGGGTAAAAATGGAATTGGTTCTGAATCTTGCCCCGAAAGCAATTATTCTTTTTGGATCTTATCAAAAGGGGGAAGATATAGAGGAAAGCGATATAGATTTACTTGTTATCAGCAAAGTAAAAAAAGAGGTGGTTCTTGAAAAATATGAAAAAAAACTTGAAAGGAAAATACACATTACATTTATTGGTGATATTGCTGAACTTGAGAAGAATCTTAAGGATAATGTAAAAAATGGATGGATATTATATGGAAAAATCTGATGAAATTTTCAAGATAAGCAAGGATGCAGCAAGAGCAAGAGATTTGATTGATATGGCAAAAGAAAGGCTGCACAAAATAATAAAATTGATTCCAGAAAGCATTCCCTATAAAATTTTAGAGGAATATTATGAGATAGCTGTCCAGCTTATGACATCTGTAATGTACTCTGAAGGATATAAAACATTAAGTCATATCGCTCTTATAAAATTCTTATCCAATCATAGCTTTAAGTATAATGAAATTAAGACACTTGACAATATGAGGAAATTCAGGCACGGAATTGTTTATTATGGAAGAAAAGAGGGCGGAAATTTTTACATTAATCACAAAGAAGAGATAAAAGAAATAATAGAAAAATTAGTAAATTTAGCAGAGAAATTATCAAATTAACATGAAAACCAATAAAAGAGGATTTATTCAGATATCTTTCGCATGGCTATTTGCAATAATAATCGGAACCATCATCCTGTTCTTTGCAATTTACGCTTCTATGAAACTGATAAAGACAGAGGAATCTGTTTCTTCAACAGAAATAGGGAAAGAGATAACTGTTCTTTTGAATCCTTTGGAGACAGGATTTGGGGAAGAAAGAACAACATCTTTGATACTGCCTGTAGAATCCAGGATTATTAATGGATGTGAAAGTTTCGCCAATTTTGGAGAGCAGGAAGTTAGCGTTTCACAAAAAATAAGGGGAAAATGGACAGATACTGGTATTGGTTCTGTGGCTTACAACAAATACATATTTTCAAACAAAAGTGTTCAGGGAAAGAATTTTTATCTTTTTTCAAAGCCTTTCGAGTTTCCTTTCAAGGTTGCCGATTTAATTTTTTTGACGTCTGCAGAGGAAAATTACTGTTTCATTGATTCTCCAGAAAAAGTCAGGGAAGAGCTGGCAAGTTTAAGCCAGCCAAACCTTTTTACTGAAAACTGCCCTTCAGACAGCATAAAGGTTTGTTTTGAATCTGTAACGGGGGAAAAATGTGATGTTTTTGTAGACTTTAACGATAAGACAGTTGAAAAAACCGATGATGGAAAAGAGCTTGTTTATTTTGAGACAGATGCCTTGATGTACGGGGCTGTTTTTTCTGAAAAAGAAATTTACGAATGTCAAGTCCTAAGATTAATGAAAAGGCTGAGGGAGCTGGCTCTTATTTATAACGACAAAGAAAATCTCATCTCTGGAAAAGGGTGTTCTATAGAAGTTAACCTTTTGGGCCTCACAGATTCCGCATCTTCTCTAAGAAACTCGGCTGATTTAGTTGCTGTGAAGTTAGCTGCAGATGAAGTTGGAGATGAGAATAAAAGAGCCTATTGCGAGCTTTGGT
>JBBSXY010000140.1:0-2301 GCA_038045525.1 Nanobdellota archaeon
TGCTCTGGAAAAACCTCTGAAAGCGGCTTGATCCCCTGTTTCAGAACATTCAGGTTAATCTGGACTATCTCCGGAGAGATTTTTTTACCGCGCACGGTTCTTTTTAGCCTAAGACCCTTTGGCTTTGGATTTGAAATCTTTTTTTTGCCTTCCCGCCTTGTGCGTCTGCGCATAGCTTTCCCATAACTAAGAAGAATTCTTTTGAGCCCTGTCTCTGGAACATTCTCGTGGCTGGTGAATCCCGATTTATCGCTGGCTCCTCTAATTTCGAGCTCATATCCTTCCAGGTCAGGAAGCAAATCCCTGCCCAGAATCTTATCGTGAAGTTCTTTTCCAACAAGCCCTTCTGTTTCCAGCTCCAATTTGTAGGTCTTTCCTGTTTTCTCCGAGATGTTTATTTTGAACGGCATGATAAGTTAGTGTTTTAGAAGGTTTTTAAAGTTTTCAGAGACTTAAAGAAAGTCAGGCGGGTTTTGTCATTTTCCCCATTCTGCTTTTATTTTTCTCTTTATCTCGGCAATTTCCTGGAGAATTCTGAGCTCATTTGATGACAGGAGATCCTTATTTTTCTTGAAATTTCTGAATTGGGATTCTGCTATGTCTGAATAAAGGAAGTTTTTGTCCCCGAGCCTTCTTTCGAAATTTATTCCGGGAACAGAGATTGCGAGTTCCTGCCCCTCAGAAGCCACTTCCACTGCCTTGTTTTCTGACTGCATGTTTTTTATTTTTCCAACTCTTTCCCCGGATTCATCTATCATCTGCAACCTCTGAATGAGTTTTCCAGCTTCAACCCTTACGCCAAAAATAGCGGGATTGGTGTTCCTGAACACATGCTCTTTCAGGATTTTAAGTTTGCACAAAGGACTAAGTCCAAGAATCCTCTTTCTTTCTATTTCCTTTCTTTTATCTTCCTTTATTTTATGAAGATCTTCTACGAGTTTGTAAATAACATCGCTGGTAAGGATGCTTACACTATTTTTTATTTCTTCTGCCTCAGAATCAACAGACACATTAAAACCAGCAATAACCGCATCTGTCTCGTTTATCTGCAGGTTTGCCTTTGCATTTGTGACATCTGTTTTGTTTATGTTTCCTATGCCTGCCTTAAGAACAAGTATATTCTCCTGGCTGAGAATCTTAAGCAGGGCTTCCAGGCTTCCTAGGGAATCTGCCTTCACAATTATTCCGTTCTTGTCTGTTTTTATGCTTTCTGAAATCTGCTGTGCAAACAAAGCCTCTATCTCTTCCTTGTTATTTTTATAAATCTGGAAAGGCATTCCAGGCAAAACATCTTCTTTCTTCACGAGCTGAAGTCTCAAGCCTGTCGCTGCATGCACCTTTTCCTTTGGCTGAAACTTGAACGACAATGGCAAAATCTCTTCAAGAACTCTTATCCTGGTAATTATAACATTTCCATCAAGACCAGCCACAGCTATCTCGTCATTCCTTGAAAGTTCTCCGTCATAGAGAATCGCTTCGATGTATCCTCCCTTCTCCAATTTTTTTACTTCCAACACGATGCCTTTCGCATCTTTTCCAAGAGCCAGTTTTTCATTCAGGTATTTCTGGCTCAGGCCGCAAAGCACCAGGATCAGTTCCGGAATTCCCTCACCTGTTTTTGCAGAACAGGGAACAAGAGCTATCTTTTTTGTGAAGTCTTCTACCTGGTAGTATAAGTCAGAGTCGAAGCCATGAGCCTGCAAAGCACCCATCAAAGTCAGATATTTCTCCTGAAAATCCTGCGATGTATTTTTCGCCTGCGTCTCAATGCTTTTTTTCAGTTCAAGTTCATTTTTTTTCCACCCATGAATCTTGTCTATTTTATTCAGGGCAATGATGAACGGAACCCTGTTTCTCTTGAGGATCTGAATGACCTCTGAGGTCTGGGGCTTTATTCCCTCATTAATGTCAATCGTGAGAATTGCCAGGTCTGCCAGAGAACCTCCGCGCTTTCTCAAGTTGGTGAATGCGGCATGTCCTGGCGTGTCTATGAATAAAAATCCGGGGATATCCAGCTTTATTCCCTGTTGCTCTATCAAAGGACAGGAAGCCCTGAGCTGTTCTGCAGGATAAAGAGTAAAGGAAATCTTCTGGGTTATTCCTCCTGCCTCTCCTTTTTGGACAGAGCTCTGTCTGAGTCTGTCAAGCAGGCTTGTCTTTCCGTGGTCTACATGACCAACAACAGTAACAATTGGCTGGCGGATTTTTATTTGAGTTTTCATGGTGCATTTTAAATTTTTCAATATTCTCAGTAAGAGTTTATTTTTAAAGGTTAAGATTGTATTCAGAAAAATTTCTCAG
>JBBSXY010000140.1:2401-9424 GCA_038045525.1 Nanobdellota archaeon
ATAACCTTAGTGCACAAAAGTGCTCTTAAAATAAGAGTTGATGTAAAAAGATGCGTCAAAACAGAGCAAAATCTAACAAATCCTTAAATTTCAATAATCTTCTATTTCTTCTTTTGCTTTAACTTGTTCTTTCAATGTCTTTTGATTCTTTGGCAGACTTTTTCCTTGTTCCTGCTCTTTTTCCGGGCTTTCTTTTAAATGCTCTTCAGAAATAGAGTTTATCATTTCTTTGAATTTATTGAAATCAGCTGCAGGGATTTTGACCCCTGACTTTGTGAAACCCGTGTATCTTTCGCTCGTGACGAATTCCCTTATTGTTACTCCAGGCCTCCCTCCAAAATCATCCAGTCTTACTATTATGTCTGTGGTGTCGTTTTTCTTAATCTTTCCAATGTCTTTTTCCATTTCGATAGTTAGAAGCTATAGGGTATGGGTTATATAAATTTTATGTATCTATATGGCCCTATAAGCATTCAAAATCTCCTTTTATGCTGGTCACTCACATGAAACTTGTGCTCTATTTCCTGCTCTATTTTGTTGAAGACTTTGTGAAAAGTCCTCCTTAAATCCCAGTCAGAACTGTCCGCCTCTATGGATTTCCCGGCGTAATTGACCAGTGCATGAACGCTGAATTTCGTCTTTCCTCCAGGGCTGTATTCCTTCAGGTGGATTCTTACAGATTCTATATTTTTTAATTTCCGCTCTATTTTTTCAGAATATTCTTCCCATAGTTTCTGAAACTCGTTTCTGGTCTTTTCAGTAAGAGCCTCAAAGCCCTTTGTTTCCAGGTTAATCATCAAGAAATAAAGCATTAGATTTATATAAGGTTTGCGAACGCAAAAAACAGAATATTTTTAAAAAGTTATTGTTTAAAGCCTTTTTCTTAAATCTGCAAATGGCTTTAACAATGAAGGATTAAGAACGCCCTCAAGTCCTTTCATTGCTTCATCAACAGATTGTAAGTCTGCCATTGTATAACCTTTAACATTACCAACACCTGAAATTTTTGCGCCTTACGCCTCTGGCGCTACTCCAACGAGCCGGCCATCGCCGTCGTCAAGAACGACCCTACCACTGACACAAGACCTGCCCTCGAGCCTGACGACACACCAAGCCCTCATTTCTGGAGTGCTTACAGCAGCAGAAGTTAGATAAACTCCCATTGCAGTGTCGTAATAAAATCTCTGCTCACCTTCTGCAAAAACGTAATCAGCATAATAGTTAAGCAATGCCTCATCTCTTGCAAGAACTCTCCAAACAGGATGATCCTTAACATCTTTCTTTGAAAGCGAATCTCCTATCTTTCCAATCTTATCTTTCTTGAATTCTTCTCCAGACATTGTATCATATTGTTCTGGTGTCAAAACCAATGCTCCAAGGTTTCTTTTGCTATCTGGGTTTATTTCCCTTAAAGTTTGAGAATCAAGAACTATCTTTACTCTTCCGTCTGGATGATAAACAACTGCATCCCCTGTATCAAAATAATTGTCCATCCAAGAGCTTTTAACATCATCAGAAGCATTTCTTACATCAAGTCTTCTTTGCATAAGCCCAGCCACAGACAAAGGGATTCTGCCGTCAGCTATAAGCTTAGGCATTTGCTCCACATTTCTCCCATAAAACTCCTTGAAGTTTTCTGATGACTGATTTAATCTTAAACTCATGCTTTTTTATGAAATACCAGGTATTTAAATCCCTCTATTTATTAATTACTCTAGAGTTAATAATAGTTAGGAAACTTCTATAAGTGTGGCTTTTTTTCGGGATATATATAACCCGATTCAAAAACGCCCCAACCAGGACTCGAACCTGGATGCCTGTAAAGGCCGAGATTTTTGTTTCCATGTATGCTGGAGGTGCGGAACCCGCCAGAGGTTCTGGTTTCCAATCTCGTGCAGTACCCTTGTGCCATTGGGGCCTTTTTGTTTAAACTAGGAGAAATCCTGAGATTTTAAAGTTTAACTCTTATCTTCTTTTAATCCTCTCAATTTTTCTTGAAACTCTTTTCCTTCCCCACTTAGTCCTCCTTTATTTTCATTAAAAAATTTAGAGCTTTCTTCATTCATCAACAAATCTAAACTCCTTTCTTTAAAAATAAATCTATAAAGAGAAATATATTTCTAATCCTTCCTGTAAATTTTAATTTATAGCAAAGATTGACTTGTCAATCTTTTACCTCTATTTTGATGTTCACGTTCCTGGGAATCTGCATCCTCATTATGTGGTGAAGGACTTTCTCGTTTGCCGGAAGGTCTATCAGTCTTCTATGGATTCTCATCTCAAAATTATCAAATGTAGCTGTCCCATTTCCGCACGGACTTTTCCTTGTTGTTATCCTGAGCCTTTTTGTCGGCAGAGGAACAGGCCCCGAAATGATGATTCCTGCTGCCTTCGCAATATTCTTTATAGACTCGCAAATACTATTGATCATTTCTATGTCTATGCTGTTCAGCTTGATTCTTACTTTTGGCATTTTCTTTCATAAATAGAATCAAAAATTTGTTTTTAAATGTTTCTGGAAAATTCCGGCTTTGTTTAAAAACCTTTTTATATCGGGAATTCCTTTAACACCATACAAAAGGGGAAAATGGTGGAAGTATTTAACCAGATAAGCTTGATTATCCTGGTTGTCTTTGCCGTCTCGTTTTTCATGAGGCTGCTTAAACAGCCACTGATTATAGGGTATATCATTTCGGGAATTATCGCCGGCCCTTTTTTTCTTAAAGTACTGCCTGGAATAGACGCAATAAACATATTTTCAGAATTTGGGATAGCTTTTCTTCTCTTCATAGTTGGCCTTCATCTCTCTCCAAAAGTCATAAAAGAAGTAGGTAAAATTTCCCTCATTACAGGAATAGGGCAGATACTTTTCACCTTTCTGCTGGGATATTTTATAGGAACGTTGCTTGGATTTTCTATGCTTATTTCAATTTATATTGCCATAGCAATAAGCTTTTCTTCCACAATCATAATAATGAAGCTCTTGTCTGACAAAGGAGATTTGTACACTCTTTACGGAAAGATTTCAATAGGGTTCCTTCTCGTTCAGGACCTTGTAGCAATTATCGTGCTGATTATTGTTTCCTCAGTTTCCTCTGGCGGAAACATAGCCAGCCAGATAGGATTTACGCTACTGAAAGGCCTTCTTATAGCCTCTGCCCTTGTGCCGGTTAGCATTTTCTTTCTTCCAAGATTCCAGGATTTTTTTAGTAAATCACAGGAATTTCTTTTCGTGTTTTCCATAGCATGGGGCCTCGGGCTCGCTTCCCTTTTCTTCTATGCAGGGCTTTCCATAGAGGTCGGTGCACTAATCGCAGGCGTTCTTCTTTCTATGTCTCCTTACAGCCTCGAGATAAGCTCCAAGTTAAAACCCCTGAGAGACTTTTTCCTGATATCTTTTTTCCTTCTTCTTGGGGCACAGATGACAATAGCAAACACCAGCGAACTCGTTGTTCCGGCAATAGCATTTTCATTGTTAATACTTGTAGGAAACCCATTGATAGTGATGTCTCTGATGGCCCTTTTTGGGTATACCAAGAAGACAAACTTCTTTGCAGGCCTCACGGTGGCGCAGATAAGCGAGTTTTCTCTGATTCTCATAGTTCTCGGAGTGAGAGTCGGTCATATTCCGCCAGAAGTTTTGTCTCTTATGACGTTTATAGGGCTGATAACAATCGCAGGCTGCACATATATGGTAACACATTCTGAAAAACTCTACCAAAAACTGTCAAAATATCTCAACTTATTTGAGAAAAAGATGATAGCGGATAAAAAGCTAAAAGAAAAAAATATCGAAGCCATCCTTTTTGGATATAACAGGATAGGATTCAGCATCCTTAATTCTTTGAAAAGAATAAAGAAGAATTATCTGGTTGTCGATTATAATCCAGATGTGATTGCTGACCTGAAAAAGCTAAGAATACCGTGCATTTATGGTGATATTGATGATGACGCCCTTCTCGGCGAACTGCCTTTAAATAGCGTGGAAATCGCAGTCTCCACAATTCCTGATTTTGAGACAAATTATTTCCTGATAAATAACATAAGACTGGTGAACAAAAAAGCAATAGTGATTGTCAGGGCCCACAGCATAAATGACGCCCTTGAGCTGTATAAAAAAGGAGCGAGCTATGTCTTAACGCCGCATTTCCTGGGAGGGGAATATGTTGCGAGGATGCTCTCTATAATAAATACAGACGAGAAAGGGTATGAGGAAGAAAAAGAAAGGCATATCAAAATGTTAAAAGAGAGATATGCAAAAGGGCAGAAGCATCCGACTGTAGAAAAAGATTAGCCCCGGGCCTAATACAGATTTCCTATGTTGATGTTGGAAATAGAAAAAACTATTTTTCTCTTTATTCAATAACTTTAAATATAATTATTCCTTCTTGGGAAAATGATTGATATAAAAGACCTAAGGGAAAGGCCGGAAGTTTACATGGCCAACATGAAGAAAAAAGGACGAGATGAAAAACTCGTTTCTCAAGTTCTTAAGCTGGATGAGCAATGGAGAGAAGTCAAGCTCAAAGCAGACAAACTAAGGCATGAGAGGAACAGCATTTCAGAACAGATTAACCAGGCCAAGAAGAAAAAAGCAGATGTTTCTCATTTATTGAAAAGGGCAAGGGAAATTCCAGAGAGGCTCAAAGAGCTTGAAATCCAGGAAAAAGACCTATACGAAACATTGAACAAAATCCTTTATGAGATACCAAACCTGATGCACCCCCAGGTGCCGATTGGAAAATCAGACAAGGACAACAAAGTGAGAAAAGTTGTTGGGAAACCAACAAAGTTAAAATTCCCTGCAAAAACCCATGTTGAACTTATAGAATCACTTGACCTGGGAGATTTTGATGCGTCTGCAAAAGTTGCCGGCAGCGGATTCTATTACTTAAAAAAAGACCTGGCTCTTTTGAATCAGGCTCTGATAAAATTTGCCACTGATTTGATGGCTAAGAAAGGCTATGTCTATATTGAGCCGCCTTTGATGATTGGTAGAAGAGTTGCAGCTGCTGCAGGAGACCTTACCGCATTTGATAAAGCCCTTTACAAGATCGAAGGGGAAGACCTTTACTTAATCCCTACCGCAGAGCATGGAATTCTTGGAATGCTTGCAGACAAGACTATTCCTGAAGAAAAACTCCCCCTCAAATTTTTCGGATACAGCATGAGTTTTAGAAAAGAAGTCGGAAGCCATGGAATAAATGAAAAAGGGCTTTGGAGAACGCACCAGTTCAACAAGGTTGAGCAGTTTATTTTCTGCAAGCCGAAAGACTCCTGGAAACACTATGATGAATTAAGAAAAAATGCAGAGGAAATCATGAAAAAGCTTAAACTTCCATATAGGGTTCTTGAAATGTGCACCGCTGATCTTGGCGACTGGAAAGCAAGAACAGAAGATATTGAAGTTTGGAGACCAACGACCAAAAGCTACGGGGAAGTTGGCAGTCTCACAAACTGCACAGACTACCAAGCCCGTGATTTAAATATCCGCGGAGTCAACAAGAAAGGAGAGCGTTTTGTGCTTCATACTTTAAATAACACAGCTCTTGCAACCTCAAGAGTAATGGTTACAATTCTCGAAAACTACCAGCAGAAAGATGGCAGCATAAAAATACCAATTGTTCTGCAGAAATACATGGGCGGAAAGAAGAAGATTACTGGGAAAGAGTAACCATATAGCAATCTTTAAAAACAAATTCCCTTATTTTAATTTAAGCCTCAATGGTCTATGCCCAGAACTTTTCAAGATTCTGGTTAAAGCCCATGAGCAAAGCCTCAATGGTCTAATGGCTATGACGATACCCTGTCACGGTATAGATCCGGGTCCGATTCCCGGTTGGGGCGTGTCCCTACATTTAAGGTAAAATAGTAAAATATATAAAGATGTAGGGGTACATTATTCTATGATTATAAGAAAGAAAAACAAAGGAAAAAAGGAATATTATTATCTTGAGCATAGCATAAGAAAAGGGAACAGGGTAGTTAAGAAAGAGAGATACCTTGGCACAGAAGTCCCAAAGAATATTGATAAGATCAAAGAAGAATTCAGCACGGAATTAAAAAAAGAGCTGTATAATAAGCTTGAAAAAATAAAAGAACATTTTCAGGCTGAATGGAAGAAGATTCCTAAAAGTGTGAGAGAGAGGGAACTTGAGGAGATATCCATTGCTTTTACCTACAATTCTAATGCAATTGAGGGTTCAACAATAACTCTCGAAGAAGTAAGAGAAATAATTAAGGAAAATATTGCTCCAAACAAGCCGTTAAAAGATATCAAAGAGACAGAAGCCCACAATAAGGTTTTTCTTGGTATTTTGAAGAAAAAAGAAAAAATAACCAATGAGTCGATTTTAAGATGGCATAAAGAAATTTTTTCAGAGACAAAGCCTGATATTGCTGGAAAATACAGGACTTATTTGGTAAGAGTTGGCAGTTATATTGCTCCAGATTGGAGAGAGGTGATTCCAAGAATGAATAATTTAATAGAATTTGCCAATAAATCAAAATTAAACCCTGTTGAATTAGCAGCAAGAATACATTATAAATTTGAAACAATCCATCCTTTTGGAGATGGGAATGGAAGAATTGGAAGACTTTTGATGAATTACATACTTTGGCATTCTGGTTATCCTATGCTGATAATTGAATACAAAAAACGTGCTTCTTACTACAAGGCATTTCCAAAAGGCCAGGAAGCATTTGTTGATTACTTTTTAAGAAGATATCTTTCAGTTCATAAGAAAAGATATCTAAAGCATCAAATTAAATAACTCCCCCTAATCTCTCGGTTGGAGCGTTTGCTTTATAGAACCATTATAAACTGAAATATCTTTCTAAACAAATGAGACAAAAATCAAAGCTTTTAGTTCATTCGCCTTCAGGAGAAGCTAAATGAGAGTAAAATATCTTTTTTCAAGCAGGCATACGGGCAGGGCAAGAGACTCTGCAAATTATCTTAAACAGAAGCAGAAGTATCCAGACTTGCTGAAAAAAATTCTGGAGCAGTCACATATTATCTTA
>JBBSXY010000141.1:0-1718 GCA_038045525.1 Nanobdellota archaeon
GTACGAGTTATCTTGGGACGGAAAAATTCCTGCGATCGTGATAAAGATGCACAGAGATTTTGTTGCTGGGCTTTCTGTCTCATCAGAAGCCCCTTTAATCCTTCATTTTTTGAGCGAGTTTGGGTTTTCTGCATTTGATTGCTTTAGAGCGAATCTTTTTGGAGAACAGCTTTTCGGTTTTGATGGAGCATTCCAAAAAATCGGGGAGGAAAAGGATTTCATAATCTTTGAGGCAATGATTCCCCAAGTAGAAAAGCAACTGAACGAAGTTTGCCGCGAATGCGACGGCTCAAAACAAGACAAAAATTTTGAAGGAGAAAAATGTCTATACTGCAATGGAACAGGTAGAGAGTGGGCTATGGACTGGAAGTCTGCGTATGCCATCTCGGCAAGCTTTACTGTGTTTTTTGTTTTGGCGTCATTGAGGCCTTACAAGAAGCACAAGACCTCTTGTGCTTTTTCCCAGTTGCTAACAGTAGAGACGATAACAGAGAAAAAAATGCACGGTGGGAGCATGAGTGGAGTTTATAGTATTCCTCTGGGTGTTTTTCTGTCATCGTTTGAGCCGAATACCGAGATAGTTGAGATGACCGAAGCAATGGTTAGGGCTTGGGGTAAGATGTTCCTTCAAACTAATAAATGCCAGAGGCATAACTTTTGGGCAAAGGTTGATTACCCAAATGGCTGGCTAAATGTAAGCTGTCCCGGCAATGCCTGCGGTCTGCATCCAGCAGATAATTGGGGACCAGGGGAAGGATACAAATTCTCCTGCCACAATGTTGATAGCCCAATGCAACAAATAGTTCTTTTAGCAGGTTTAGCCGCTCTTTGTGACAAAGCCAAAAAAGAAGCTGAAAGTTGTTGAACTTTAGCGAAGTACGGCGAAGGTCAGCCCTCGCCGTTTTATTTTTTGAAATTTTTGTAATACAATAAATAAAACATGATCGGAAAAACAATTCAATTATCGCCTAATTCACTGAATTTATTTTTGGAATGCTCGCACTGTTTTTGGCTGGATAAAAATTTGGGAATTAAAAGGCCCCCGCCATATCCTTATGCTTTAAATTCAGCGGTGGACACTTTATTAAAAGAAGAATTTGACACATATCGCGCCAAAAATCTGCCTCATCCTCTGCTGGCAGACCTGAAAGCAAAACTTTTTTCAAACCAAAATTTGCTTAATCAGTGGCGTAATAATTTTGCAGGCATAAGATATTTTGATGAGGCGTTACAGGCAACTTTGTTCGGCGCGGTAGACGATATATTAGAATTTTCCGACGGAAAACTGGCTGCGTTAGATTATAAGTCAACCGGAAGCAGGGTGGCAAATGTTTATGACAGATTTCAATTGCAATTAGACGCTTATACATTTTTATTGGAAAAAAACGGATATCAGACGCCAAGAAAAGGATATTTGGCATTTTACATTGTAGATAAAAGCAGGGGATTTATTGACCGATTGCCGTTTAGAAAAGAAGTTTTGGAAATAGAAACTAATCCTTCTGATATTTACGAAATTTTCAAAGATGCGGTCTTCGCCTTAAAACAAAATAATCCGCCCCCTCACAACCAAGATTGCCCATTCCAAAAATGGTTTAAAGGGGCCAAAACATATGAAAATATTTAAAATATTTAATGTAAAAATTAGCAGAACATGGTTTATAATATTAGCAATTATTTTTGTAATTGCCGGCTATTTTATTATTTCAAATGCTCTT
>JBBSXY010000142.1:0-1418 GCA_038045525.1 Nanobdellota archaeon
AAGCTGCGCGAATTCCTCTCGCAGGCTTTGGTGCTCGTGAAGTTTGTGCAGCTGCATCGTGCAGAAACCATCGACCTCGACGGCGTCCCATCCTCCATCTCCACCTTCCAGCTCGCTGCCTCCCTCAAAGTCACGGTCAATCATCTTCTCTTTCTCATCGGCATCGCATCTGCCTACGAACCCGACATTTCTCTCTTTTTATCTTATTCTGTAAATTCAAACGTATTAAAACCTTTGTAGTTTAATAGGGTCTGCACGTATTTTGTAGAATCAGTTGGTAAATCCAAAACGTCTACTTCTGGAAGCATCTGTTTTATCAATTCTCTATTAGATAAATCATCATCAATAAATAACAAACTATCCAAACCTATATTCAAATCTTTTGCTATTGCTTGCATGTTTTCAGCTTTATTGTTCCAATTTATTTTACTGGATACTATATTATTTTCTTTCAAAACCATATTCGGATGCTTCAAAAATACTTCTTTTACATCTGCTTCATTATTTTTACTGTTAATCGCCAATAATACGCCTTTTTTATTGAGACTCAACAAAAGTTTTTGGAAATAATAAAATTGCTGTCCATCTCCTGTCGAAGACAGTTTAATTCCAGATAAACCATCTTCACCGATAACCCCTCCCCATAAAGTATTGTCCAAATCAAGGACAATACATTTTTTCTTCTTTCCCGCAAGAGGAATGAGATAAGATGTTAACTCATCCGCTAATAATGGAATCGCTTCCGGAGATAACCTCATATCAGCCATAAAATAATATTTGCCATACCAAAAATTTTTTTTCCCAATATATCCTAACCATTCATTAAAATTAAAAATAAAAACTTGCCCGTCGTTTTTATAAATATTCAATAAATTATTATTATAACCATCAACTATCTCGCAGTATCCATTCTTAAGCTTGTTATCAAATATCCCAGCTATAGGCGGCCAAATCTTGACAGAATTACTGACAATAATTTTTGCGCTTGTTTTACTCTTTATATAATTTACAAACTGTAATAATTCGTTTTTTGCTTCTTCTTTTAATTTATTAATTTCATCGTGTTTAATATCATCATTTTCATATAAAATATTATTATCTAAACCATGAGCATCTATAAGCAAGAAAATTATATCAGGTTTAAACTCATAAAGCTTATTTCCCAATATCTCTTGTTTCCATTGGCCGTATTCACCCTCATACACTTGCAAAAATATATCGTTCGCAAACGATTTTACTTTTAAACACTCCGATAATCCTTTAACAGTAAAGTTAGATAAAATAGCCGCCTTCTTATCTGCTTTTTTCAATATTTTGTCTATTTCTTTAGACAAAAGAATACAGGATGCAAATGTATCTGATTCTGAAATTATTTTTTCTTTTAATCTATCCATAATTAATTTCTAAACGCTATTGCT
>JBBSXY010000142.1:1428-1904 GCA_038045525.1 Nanobdellota archaeon
GACTATGGCTAATGCTTATTTGCATGTCTTTTTTAATTAACCCGTTTATTTTAGGATATGGCTCGCCAATTGTCTTATGCAAAATCTCAATCTGACTGTAATTAGTTATTATCCTCTTTCTATATGATTTAATTATTGCTTCCTTAGCGGCAAAAATTCCGGCTAAATGATTATAAGATCCGGCTTTTGAAAAACAATACCGCCATTCTCTTTTGGTATAAAATTTGTTCCAAAAATTATAATCGGTTACTTTAATTTTTTTGAACTTTTTAACAAGTATTATATCTATGCCGATCATGAGTGTAAATTAATCTATAAACAAGCCGATTTAGAATAACATTAACAATCAATTTTTGTCAATAAAGTTTCTCCTGTAAACCTTAAAGCTTTTTGTGATATCTTTTATCATTGAACCAAATATCAAATACAATCCAAAAACCATTCCCATGGCTATATAATTCCACCCAGCTCCATGC
>JBBSXY010000143.1:0-2902 GCA_038045525.1 Nanobdellota archaeon
ATGAGTTTTTCCAATACATGCCAAGAGCCAGGGAAGTTTATGATGGACATTTCCCGCCAACAGGAATTTATGCTGACGAATTAGGAAGTTCTCCCCTTAATCCAATAACCTCGTTGTTGTTTTCTGTGTTTCTTTTTATTTTCAACGGAAATATAAATTTAGCTTATTTGAGCGCCCAGTTCTTATTCGCCTTTGTATTTTTTATTCTTTTTTATCATTTGGGTAAGATTTTTCTTGGTTCTAAGATAACCGCATTGTTTTTTGGTTTGGTTGGTACTTTAACGCAAATTCCGCAATTATTGCTCGGTTATAATTACATTGATGAGGATTATTTAGGAATAATCATAAAAAAGTTCATTCCTTTTGTTAGAACTCCCATTAGCAAGATGTATTTTTCCAGAATAGATGATCCGATGCTTACCTTGGGTTTTTTGATCTTGGCCATTTTAATGGTTTATATGTTTTGGATTAAGCCAACTAAAACTAGGGCTATTTTAGCTGGCCTTTTTTCTGGTTTGTTGGCTTATATTTATTTGCATTACTGGATATTCATGATGGTTTTTATTGGAATTCTATTTGTTTATGGAACATACAGCTTCATCCGGTATAGAAATAGAATTGGACCATATTTATTATTATGTTTTTCAGTTTTTTTGATATTGATACCGTATATTATTACATTTTTAAACTTTAATTTTTCAGATTACAGTTTTGATTATTCTATTAGATTAGGTAAAGAAGTTGGTAGATTTCTAATTAAAGATTATATAACTAACTTTTCTATGGGATGGACCATTGTTGTAAACCAAATGTTTTATTTTGTTATGTTGGCAATAGTGTATTTATTTTATTTTAAAAAGAGAACAGATTTAAAAAGAAAAGGTATTTTCTTTACTGGTCTTATAGCCACATCTTTTCTTGTTTGGTATACTCCGGTGTTGACTGGTTTCAGTTTTGCTTTATTCCATTTCAATAAACCAATTAGTTTAGTTTTTTTTATTATAATTTCGAGCCTGCTTTACGATTTATTCAAGACATTTTTTCCAACAAAGTCTATATTCAAGAGCTGTATAGTTTTTTTCGCCGTTCTTTTATCAGTTTCTTTGATATCTAAACATATTATAAATTTTTCTAAGTTTTTTTCCCCGCCGAATGACCAAATAATATCGTATAATTTTCCTAGCGATATTATTGGTTCTTGGAAATGGATTGAATCTAATACAGACCCGGAATCTAAAATAATTTCAGATTCTTTGATAACTTCTTTATATCTTGGATCGTATACTTCATCACGCCCATATTTGGCTTCTGGTTTTTTATCCACTCTTTCTAATTCTGAATTAGAGAATAGATTTCTAATTTCTAATAAATTATTTGAAGTGCCAAAAGAAACTCTTGATTTAAGGTTTAAAGAAATTATTCCTTATGATTGTGCTAATTTAGGATGCTATAAGGATACAGGAATAAACTTTGATAAAAGTATGTGGTATTTGACTGGGGCTTCTCTCTCCAAATTTAAATTTATCTACAATCCAGATGAAGTATTCAAAGAATATGATAATTTAGTTGTGGATGATTCTCAATTTAATTCAGCTTTATTATATTATGGTCCCTTGGAGAAACAATTCAGCAGACCTGGTTTTAATACTGTGAAAAATCTAAAATTAATCTATAAAAACCCTTCAGTAGAAATATATAAAGTAGTCGCAAATTAACAAGACTAGATGCGGCGTTTTTAGGAAACAAAATTTACTCCTAATGAGTTATAAATAATATAGTTGATTTAGTCAATAGTTTATATAAATATGAAGAAAGTATTTGTATCCGGCTGTTATGATATTTTGCACGCCGGGCACGTGCAGTTTTTTAAGGATGCGCGTAAATTAGGCGATCATCTTACGGTTTGTTTTGCAAGCGATGATGTGCTCAAGACGTATAAAGGCAGAACGCCTTCAATCCCGGAAGATAACAAAGAAATTGTTATTGGCTCTTTGTCTTGCGTGGATCGGGTTATAAAAAGTTCTAATTTGCATCCTGTTTTTGATTTTGCAAATCATATCAAAAAAGAAAGGCCTGATATTTTGGCTGTGACTGAAGACGAAAAGCATATCAAGGAAAAGAGAGAGTTTTGCGAGAAGCACGGCATTAAATTTGCTATTCTCCCCAAGAAGAATAATCTTACCAGAGTTTCAACCACGCAGATTTTGCAGAAAATTTCAAATAGAATCAAAGTTCCATTAAGGGTTGATTTTGCCGGCGGGTGGCTTGATGTTCCAAGGTTTTCGCGTAAAGGAGGTTATATTGTTAATTGTTCTATATCGCCATTAGTTTCAGATAAAAGCTGGCCATTCAAAATAGGCGGCGGTCTCGGCGGTTCCGCGGCTCGCGCGATACTTGATATTAAAAATGGAGTATTATCTGAACTCAAACTTGGAGTAGGATGGCAGGATCCCGCGATTATAGAAGAAACAGGTTTATGCGTTTGGAGGTCTGGTAATAGGCCAATACTTGAATCAAAATATAATCCAGACTGGTTAAACGGCAAGATGGCCATATTTTTTACCGGGAAATCGCATAACACGCCAAATCTTGCTAATTTAAAAAGAGATTACGATGCAATATACAAAGCAGGTTTATTATCTAAGAAAGCTGTTGAGAAATCCAGTTTAATAATACTGGCGAAGTCCATCAGAGAATCTTACGTGGTACAACTTAAAGAGGGAATGGATAAATTACCGGATTTGAACAAATCTCTTGCTAGAAAATATTTAGGAGGAGGGCATGGCGGATACGCGTTATATATTTTTAAAGATAAAAAAGACAGGGACATGGCTTTAAGGAATAAAAACGCCAAAGCCATTGAACCATATATAAAGAAATGATTTTATGAACCAGGCATCTC
>JBBSXY010000144.1:0-2386 GCA_038045525.1 Nanobdellota archaeon
GTCATGGCGGGAATGTTCATAATTGTAATAAGATTTTCAAGCCTGCAGGATACTGCAGAATTGCTGGAGGAAAGGAATGCTCTCTTGCTGGTTTCAAAAATTGCAGATTCTCCTGAATTCTCCTGCGGAAATGCTTTCGGGGCACCAAGAAGCAACTGCATAGATACAGACAAGGTCATGGCATTAACCGGAAGATTGCGGGATTATTCTGATTTTTGGGGGGTTTCTGGAATAGAAATAAGGAGAATCTATCCTGCAGAGGCGGGAACCGAGTGCAGTTCTGAAAATTATCCGGAATGCGGAAAGATAACTGTAGTGCCTTCAGAACAGGGAACAGGGATTTCCAACTTCGTATCTCTGTGTAGAAAGGAGCAGGAACAGAACAGCATTCGGATTTATGATAGGTGCGAAATAGGGAAGATAGTTGTTATCTACGGAGAAGAACAGGGAAGTTAAGATGATGCAAGTAAAAAATAAGAGAGCGCAGGAAGAAATCGTTGGCTTCGCAGTCATAGTCATAATTGTCTCTATAATCCTCATCTTTTTCCTGGTTTTCTCTCTTTCAGACAAGCCAAAAACAGAAAGCTATGAAACCGAAAGTTTTTTGCAGGCTAGTCTGCATTATACGAGCAGCTGCACAGGCAATGGCAGATATCTTCCTGTCCAAGATCTTATTTTTTCATGCTACAAGGCAGAAAGATGCGACAATGAGGAAGAGGCATGCGTTGTTTTGAATCAAACTCTAAAAGGAATACTTAAAGAAAGCTGGCAGGTTGGGGAAGACTTTCCTGCAAAAGGCTATAAGCTGGAAATTTTCTCAGAAGAAGAAGCCATCCTTTCTCTCATAGAAGGAAACGTTACGGGGAGCTATAAAGGAGCACAGCAATCGCTGCCAAAAGGAGTTCCGGTGAGGGTCTTATTCAGTTTGTATTATCAGTAAATTACTAAACAGAGTTATAGTATAAGTATAACAGAAGTTAGTATTAAGACAAGAGTGGTTGTTTAAACAAAGTAGATATGTTTTTTGACCAAAGTTTTAAACACATTTTATCATACGAATTTTGGGTGCATTATTAACTATCAAGTAACAACAATAGAAAGATTTAAATACCGTTTATTTCTGTGATAACTATGGATAATACAACAAAAAATTATACATATTACAATCCGGTAAGAATTGTAGATGAAGGGGATGTAGTAATAACAACAAAAAATCCCTCCAATCGATTTTATAGAGCTTGCGCTGATGTTGACAGGAGAAAGTATGTTCTAGCAGGAGTTTTGGTAAAGGGCTTGGCGGAATTGTGCTCTATGGATGTTACAAAAAAAACAGATTTAGAAGACTTTGTAGATGTAGTTGGTAGTTGTCTTTTCTCCTTTCCAGCAGGGGGGATAGTATACAAGTTACCAATTAAGAGAGCAACTAAATTAGTTGATAATTATAAGCAAGTAAAAGTAAGTGCAGGAAAAGCAAGGGCTATTCTTAATCGTGCTGGGATGGAACTAACTGGTGGGATAATGACTTCTATGTCCTTTTCTCCAAGAGGCGAGCTGAAACTATCCTAAATTCTTCAACTTAGAATCTGGGAATTTATTTCTCACTTATTACTAAATGTTCTTAATTTCTTGGTAAAAAATAGTATACGCTTGTTTAAACTGATATAAATTAATAGGAGATGCTGGCGAGCCTGGCTTAACAGATTGACCCATCTAAATCTTCAGGTTTATTGCCAGCGAGTCTATCGCAAGTTCTGGCTTATGTCTGATTCTATTCTTTGTTTTTTCCGCAACCAAAGTTATAAAGCCGAATCTTTCCAGAAGCTTTATGTCATCATTGACTGTTTTAAAGTTTCTTCCCAGCTTTTTTGCAAGGGCATATATAGAGCCTGGCTTTTGGGTTTTAAGAACATGAAGAAGCCTGGCTTTTTCATTGCTCAAAAGTCTCCGCAAAGCTGAAAGACCTTCAAAATCGTAATCTTCCTTGGAAAGAAAAAGGCCTTTTCTCAATATGGAAAAAGCCCCTCCTGACTGGGTTATTGAAATCTCTCTGGTTTTTGAAACAGCCATTTTAAGATTTTTAAGGATATATGGTATTTTCTGTTATATATTACCAATAAAACCATATATATTAATAAATCTTTCTTTTCGCTGGTTTCCCAATCCTTCTCTAAGAACCTCACAATATGTTTTCATAAGATAGTAACACCATAAGTTTTATAAATAAAACCAATAAAAACAGGGGTTAGGAGGCATATGGGGACAGAACAGACAGCAAGCTTTTTAAAGAAAATTTGGTTTTAGCTGTACATTGAGGAGACCTGCGGGTGTCCTCACTAGAGACACCTATGGGTGTTCTAATAGGGATTCATAAAGATTCAAAACCGTC
>JBBSXY010000145.1:0-7610 GCA_038045525.1 Nanobdellota archaeon
ATGAAGGCCAGATTCAGGACAATAAAGATTATGTTTTCTGTAAGTATGTTCCCTTTCTCCCCTATTCTTATCATTTTATGCCTTAGTTATGAATTCTTTTGAACCAGAAGTTGTCCTTGCTTGTGTTTCTGCTGTAGGAACGATGTAAACAAAAAGAATTTCGTCATCGTCAATAATGTCTACAATATTGTTGTCAATCCCCGTTATCACAGAATATTTTCCGGCTGTTAGAATTTTATCCTGAAAGATGCTTACTTTTATCTGTTCTTGGGCGGGAATAGAAGATATATCATCTACGCCATAAAGATACTGCAAATAGCTTTCGGTGCTATCGCCTTTCTTAGATGTTTTTAAAAAATTGTAAAATTCAGAGTAAGAAATCTCAGAAACTTTCTCCTGAATTTTTTTGTCAAATGCAGTTATGGAGCATATAGCATAATCGACATGACCTGATATGGCGCCGCTTCCATAATTTATTTTTCCTTCACCAAACTGCCACCAGCAGTCAGCCATTTCATCTGCAATTGCCTTCATGATTTCTATCTCGTTTTTGGGATTAACTTTGGCTTTGTCAGTGGCAGGAAAACCCTGGCAATCCCCTCCTCCGGAAATGCAGATATAATTTATCTTGCAGTCTAAAGGTCCAGAAGCTATTTTTGATTGTCCTTGAAGAACAACGGAATTATGGCAGATTTCCTTATCTGTTGTTTCCCCCAAATTAAGCCTGAAAATAAGGAAAAGGATTATGATAAAGCTCACAATCAGGATTACCAATGTGACTAGCTGTTTTGTTGTCAATTCTCCCTTAAGATCCCATCTTTTTTTTAAATTTTTCATTTTTCAATTCACATCACTCCAAGCCTTTTAAGCAGGAAATAAATTCCTAAGAGAGCAACTGCAAAGAAAATTATCCATATGATATATTTTACGAATTCCTCAAGGTCCATTTTAAGCCCTGCTTATTTTTTTATCTGCCTGATTGATTTTAAGAGTCATTGGCGGATTTTCTATTTTTATAGAGTTTCCTTCTATTAAAAATCCTTTATTGTCCAGGCACACCCCTTCTTCATCACAGCTTTCTGCATTGTCCCCTTCGCATAAGCAGATACAACTTTTCAGGCCAATATTAGAACAGGTTTTCGGAAACTGGGTCTCTCTTCCTTTAAAAAATAAAATTCCTTTTTCTATTTCATGGGGCCAGGTTCCCAATTGCCATCCGTCTGGATTATAAATTTCCACAGTTGTTCTTCCTGCCTTTATTTCACCCATCAGAAAGGGAAGAGTTTCTCTGGCTTCTCCAAGCTCTCTGGAACTTTTGGAAGAAGAGTATAAAGAAAAGAGCAGATAAGCAAGGAAACCTATCGCAATCACGGCTATTATCAATTTCAAAGTTTCTTCTGCCAGCAAAAACCCTCTGCGGTTTTTAATAAAAAAATCGTAGCTAAAAAAGTTCCTGTTTTTTTGTCTTTTGTTCATTTTTTAAAGCAGAGATAAGACCATTTCTGCAGCTCCTTCGCCTTCATTTCCTCCAAGATTCTTGAAAAAGTCTATAACGTAATTTCCGAAAAACAGGTAAACTCCCAAAACCACTACTACGAAAACAAGAATTCCAAGAATTATTTTTATCAACTGTTCTATTGTTAGCATTTTACCCAAGGAGATTTTTAATCTTGTCTATAAGAGACACTCCTTGTCCTTTGAGTATGAATATGGAAATCATTAGGATCACGAGAATCGCAATGGCTATGAGTATCCACGGAAGATAATCGGCAACAATCCCCTTTTTATGTTCCATATCTAAAAAAGCAGGACGTAATTAATAAAGTTAACTAATCATAAATGGAAATTATAATGAAGATAAAACCGCTCTTGCATAAAATTTCTTAACTGAGTCTCCTGCCTAAACTAATCCCCCAACAACTATAGAAGTGAGCACAAAAAGCATTGTCACAGCCAAAAATGATGTGATGAAATAGAATATAATTGCACTCATCAGATTTTTTCCTGTTTTGTTCGCTCTCTCAAGTCTGTCTTCTCCGGAATCTATGGTTACAAGAGTTCTTGTGAGGATGAAAACTATTTGGACAAGATACAGTCCGATGATTATCTGCAAGAAATAAGGTGGAATCATCGCGGTTACATCGAAAATATTTATGATATTTCCAAGGTTTCCAAAAGTTTCAGCTCCTTCCCCGCCAAGCTCATTTATTTTCAGTCTCGTAAGAATAGAGGTAATCATAGCAGCAAGACCAACAACAACTCCTGAAAGAAGAGGTGCAAGAAAACTCATGTTTGACTTCATGTCAGACACAACCTCTGCCAAAAGGTCCTTGAGCCTTGAAGTTATTTTCTGGATATTTTTCACGTACTCGGAAATGCTCATGAGGCTCAGGGCAGCAATCTGCAGCCCTTTTTTCGAGGCTTCCACAAGAATCTTCATGCTAGTGGAAATAAGATCAGAAGGGTAATATATCACTGCTCCTCTGTTTGGATCAAAAATTGCCCTTTCCACGCTCATTCCCATCTGCCTTATGTTATAATCTACTCTTCTGAAGAAATCTTCTGTCATAAGTCCTTTGGAGGATTCTGCTATTTTCCCGAACGCTATTTCAGTAGGAACTCCGTTGCCGATTCTGTTTCCCAGCTGAAATAAGGAATTGTTAAATTCTGCTTCAAGCTGATTGGTTTTTTCTCTTTCAATTATAAGTTCTTTAGTTTTTTCATTAAAAGAAAGCGCGAAAAACAATGCGAGGCCAAGAGGAATAAACATGCTCAGCAATAAAGCCACCACGCCAAGGGGTCCTGCAGTTCCTGAACTGGTTTCCACAAAACCAAAAATCTTTTCGTCTCCAAAAAATCCGAAACCGAGCTGGGAAAAAGTATAATCTTTCTGTAACCCAAGAAGTTCCGGGAAAGGGGTGTACTGAAAGATGAAAGGAATCAATCCTATCACAAAAAAAGGAAGAACCATGAAGAATGCCTTGAAATATGGGGCATTGCTCTTGTATCTCGGATATAATGGATTTCTCTCCAAAAGAGAGGATTCCCCATGCCCTCCCGGCCTTAAAAATAAAACCTTGTCGGTAAGATAAAAAACAAAAAAAGGAATTATCAGGTTAAAAAGAATAAAAATATGCACCCAGTTCAGCAAGCCGCCGAGCATCGCTGTTGCCAAGGGAAGCAGGGCTAAGCCAAGCGTTGGCAAGACAACTCCGAGCATGTAGACATTTGTCAGGGGACTTTTAACATTATGGGTGAACCTTAGCATCTTGTCATAGACGCCATCAAGGACAACCTTCAGTGATTTCTCCAGAGTAAGAATTCTCCGAGAATTGTCAGGTTCGAACAAGCTGCTCTCTATAAGATGAAAAGACTCTATAAATTCCACAGAATAATCCCTCCATGTTTCAAGATAATTGTCAAGGCTTTCTTTAATGCTGGAAAATCTTCCAATTTGAACATCATAAAAAACTTTCTTAAAATCAAGGGCAAGCGGATATTCCAGATGCTCTGAGGCAAATTCGACTGCTCTTTCAAGATTTGGAGTATGTCTCATATACACTACTATATAAAGTATCGCGGGAACCATTTGGCTTGAAGCTTTCAAACGCCAGGAGTTTGCGAGCCTCTCAGGATATCCTTTCACGAAATAAAAAACAAAAGAAGAAAATATAATTGAAAGGAAGAAAAACAAAACAGGAAAACCCGTGAATCCTCTCAGGAAAAAAACAGCCAGAGAGATAAGGACCCCAAGCAGCAAGCCCATAAGGAAAGCCATGGCGCTCAAGGTTAAGGGCTGCCATGGTTCTAAATCAAGATGAGATATGTCTAAAAATTTTTTTATTTTTAAGGAATCCTTTTCAGAAACTTTCAGTTTTATGACATTTCCCAGGCTTTTTGCCCATCTCTCATATCTTGAAACCTCAGGAGACATCTCCTCCTTGAATTTTATATATGCCTGGCTGTAGTCTAATCCTTCATTTGCGGAAGATGTCTGCATCTGGCTCTCTATCTTGCTGCCGTATTTTCTAAGAATCTCTTCAACATCTTCATTGCCCATTTTTGCCTCTAAATCGACCACGCTTGGGCGATTTTATTTTAGTCATTTTTGCCTCTAAATCGATTAAGCTTAAGCGATTACCTCTTTTATAAGATAGGCAATAAAATCTTATTAATAAATTTTCCTTATCCAAGAGATTTTTCAAGATGGAAGATGCTTATTCCGCCAAGCACTAAGGAATGGAAATAAAGAATTAATCTGCTTAAGACGGAAACTATTATCGCGGCCTGTAGGTTCACTCCCAAAACAGCATATAAAAATATCATTAAACCCTCGACAAGTCCTGCTCCGCCGGGACTGGGAGAAAATTCACGAAGAAGGCTTCCGAGACTTACAACTATTATTACAAGGAAGAAACTTACCTTTACATCCAGGGACAGAAATAGAAAATAAGAGGAAAGATAATTTAAAATCCAATACACAAAAGAAAACAGCATACCCCAAAATAAGGTCTTCTTGTCAGTTATGGTTTTTTTAAAATGTGTGATGAAATTTCCGAAAGTCTGTCCTATATACAGCATTTTTTTGTTATTTTTTATTTTTTTTAGAATTCCTGTTTTTTTAAGAAGAACTTTGAAATTAAATTTTGTTTTCTTTGCATTCAAAAATAATATAATAGCCAAAAATAAAAAAATAAAGAAAAGAACTGCCTGGAAAATTGTCTTTAGTTCTGCGGAAACAGGGATATATGTCAGGACAAACAACAAGGAGGCAATTACAAAGAACAACGAGACAGCCCCATGCAAAATCCTGTCTGCAAGAAGAGCCCCGAATACTTTTGTTTTTGGTATGCTGTATTTTTCTCCAAGAAAATATGCTCTTATGGGCTCCCCGCTGGCAGTTAAGCCGGGCGTGATGGAATTTACAAAAAAACCTGCCAAAGTTGTTTCCAAAAAAAACCAGAAATCATGATGTGGTACTACTTTCCTTAAGGAGATCATTCCCCTCAGGCTAAAAATTATTATTGAAAGGGAACAGGAAACAAACGCGAAAAGAAAAAATTTGGGCTTTATTCCCCTGGCTATCTGATAAATTTCGGGAAAATTTATCTTGCTAATGGCATAAATCAAAAGAACA
The DNA here is from genome assembly GCA_038045525.1 of Nanobdellota archaeon. Lineage (GTDB taxonomy): Archaea > Nanobdellota > Nanobdellia > Pacearchaeales > GW2011-AR1 > ASMP01. Next base: position 5,138 of record JBBSXY010000145.1, read on the forward strand.
ACAACTATTGCTCCAAAGAAGATTCTCCATTTTGTTTTCATTTTTTATATTCTCTTCTTTTTTATCTCCTGATTCAGCCATTTCTGCCAGGCAGGAAAAACCCTCTCTCCGAACGGCAGGCCTATCTCCTGCCTTACGCTGTCAGATATCCTGTGGAAGGAATGATTCGCCGCTGTATTGAACTTTGCCTCTAATATTTTGTAATTTTTAGTTTTTTCTGAAATATCTACTATTTCCTGTTTTATTCTTGCCCTTAAAAGAATGTTATCATAAATTGCGTCCCAGTTTCCTGCCCATCCTCTGACTGTGGAAGCTATGTCCTTAATTATTTCACTATCGCCATTGATAAGATCTTCTGTAGGCTCAAGAGTGTCTTTTTCAACATTATAACTTAAAAGATCCACAAAACCTTTTTCTTCCAGCGGGTCTCTATTCCAGTGTTTTCTGACTTCAGAAAGCCTTACGAGTCTCTTCCATGAATGTAAGCCATCAGAGGTTTTTATGGGATTTGCAACTGCAATTATGTCTGTAGCCTTGAAACTGGTAATTGGAACATCAAGGTCATTAACTACCCTGTCAAAAACAGCATAAGGGCTTGCTCCGTGAATAGTTCCCGCAACCGTGTTTGCCAACGCACCAATCCTCATAGCCTCATAAAGAGCCTGGGCTTCAACGCTCCTCACTTCTCCTATGATAAGAGAGCTGTCTCCCAGCCTCAAACTCGTTCTTATTCCGTCGTCGGCAGAAACCTCTGTGGTTGTTTTAAGAAGAGCGCTTCGTACTTTCATTCTAAGTATGTCATACTTGAGTCCTCTCAGGGACTCAACGGGCAGCTCCAGGGAATCCTCTATGACTATTATCCTGTATTTGGGATTTATTTCCAGCATCAAGCTTCCGAGAAGAGATGTTTTTCCAGAGCTCCTGGTTCCTGCAACCAGAAGAGTTCTGCTCCCATCTATCAAAAAACTCAAGAGGCCTGCTGTGAACGAATTAATCATCTTGTTCTGAATAAAAAGAGGAAGTGTCCATGGCTCCTCTCTATGCCTTCTGATTGCATATGACAATCCATCGGGGCTTAAGGGCCTCTGAATTATTGCTATTCTGGCACGAATTTTTCCTATTTCCAGTTGGGTATCAAGTATAGGATTCGCCTCGTCAAGCGGCCTTGCTGAGATAAGCCTGAATTTTGCAGCCCAGGAATCTATGTCTTCCTGGCTTGGAATTATGTTTGTTAGGCATTCATCATGGTCTTGATGCCTCACAAAAACAGGTATCATTGATATCGGTGCATTCAGGGAAATATCCTGGAGTTTTTTGTCCTGGAGCAATACTTCTATCAGGCCAAAGCCTATGGTGTGTCTCACGAGAATAGTTGCAAGCTTGTTTAAGTCAGGATAACTGATCTTTATTCCCTTGCTCTGTGCCAGGTCCTGGAGCAAATCTTTGGATATGTTAAAAAAAACCTGCCTGGTCCTTTCGGTGTCTGTGAATTCCTCCGCTTTTGGTTGATGTTCTATCAAAACCTTTCTGGCAGTATTCAGCAACTCTGAATGATCCTCTGTGAGAGAGTTTTCTGTTGGAACCAGATGGTATATCAGTTTAGGCTCTTCTTTTTTTCTGAGTATAGTGACTAAAGAAACATCATACCCTTCACTGGATATTTCATACTGATCGACAATCTCTGAATCTTCAGGAAGATCAGAAATCAGCCTTGTAAAAGTAAAATTAGGAATAACGTCTGGCCTGAAGACTCTCGAATAAATTTCTCTGTCTCCTCTCTTATAATCAGAAAGATAAGGAACCATCCTTTGAAGAAGAAGGGTATTTTCTAGCAGAGAGAGGATTCGTTCAAGAAAACCTATATAGGCTATCTGGTCAGACTTGTATTCTTGGCCTAATTTTTCCAGAAAAAGCCTTGAGTTTATGATGATTTTTTTAATTTCAGCATAGGCTGCCAAAGGATCCTGCTTCAGGAGCAGGAGGAAAGAAAAAATTTCGTTATATCTGTGGGGAAAGAACTGTTCTATGCCCCCTATTTTTTCCTTGGAAAGGGATTTTTCCTGCTTCAGCAGGTATGTGTAAAGCTGGCCAATCTCAAGAAGCATAGATGTTTCCTCTAGGTCGTAGTTGTAATTTTTCTGCTGTACAAAAAGAACTCTTGAAACATTCGGATTTTCCATCAGGGCATCAATAGTTCTCGCCATCACATCCGGAGATTCTGCTATGCTTGGAATATAAGGAGCGCCAAGGTAATTTATATAAAGCACGTCTTCTCCGCCTTCTCTTTTTACCTCGTAAGAATAAACCTTTTGTTCCTGTTGCGGCATTTTCAGTTAAGAGTAAAAAAGACAAGAAGTTTAAAATTCTTTGGTTTAAATACGACAGCAACACAAAAAATTTAAAGTCTCTAATTCTCTCTTGGCTATGGTTGAAACTCAAGATGCCGGCAATTCTTTTTTATTTGATGTCAATG
>JBBSXY010000146.1:0-5367 GCA_038045525.1 Nanobdellota archaeon
GATTTTATTAAGTTTATATTAGTTTCACCTATTCCAACTATTCTTATCATGTCATCTACAGAACTAAATGGCCTTAACATTATCATTTGTTCCGCTCTTACAGGCCCTATTTGTGCTATCTTATCCAGTTCTTCTGCAGAAGCAGAATTTATGTCAACCTGACCGTCTTCGCAGGAAGCATAAACAAATGATATTGAAAAAAAGAGAAGTGCTAGCATAAGAAATGCAAGTGATTTGGGCATAATTAACAGACTTATCAATCAATTTTAAGTTTTGTTATACTTTAAACTATCTTATTCACTATACTTCTTTGAAAAATCAATATAATCTATCTCGCCTCTTTTTTTGCCTAGCCTTGCAATAAGAATTCTGGAAAAAACCTTGTTTGCGAGCAGCCAGTGGCACATTCCTTTTTCTTTCGGATCAAGATAGCCGTTTCTTTTTACTTCCAGTCCAATGACTTCATAACTGTCTTTTTTATTTCTTTTCAGGCAAATGAAATCTGGAAAACCAGTACCTATGCTTAATGCCCTCAAAAAAGGATTGTATTTTCTCTTTGCAGGAACTAGCTTTCCTATCCTGCCTTCTTTATCGAAGTCAACAGTGTTCATCCACTTGCTCACGGTCCAACCCATATGCTCCATTTCACTGCGGACTTTTGCTTCAAATCTCGTGCCAGCTGCCCTGCTTTTTTTCCCTCTAATAGAATTCTTCTTCCTATTCAACACACTCTTTTTTGCTGGCATTTTTTATATAATATGAAAAACAATAATAGTTATAAACTTTGACCATCAGGATATTAAATGAGAAGTCAAATAAGAGGTTTTGGTGGAAATTACGAATCAATTTGCCGTCGTTTAACAAATAAACAACTTTTGGATATTGCTTTAAAAGTTCAAAATTCCGGATTATTTGAAATTGGAGAGTTTAGCCATATCGTTTTGAGGGGTACAGATACAATAATAGGTTATGTGGGTAATGATTCTGCTGACTTATGCTGCCCTGAAGACAAAAAACCTGAAATTTATAGAATACCCCATTCACATTTAAGAAAGATTTTTATGTCAGTTTAACCCAACTTTTTCTTTTATCTTTTTAATCCCTTCTATGGCGATCCTGAAAAATTCCTCCAAACTCAGACCAAGTTTTTCGCATTCACTTATGATTTCCCTTTCGACTTTTGCCGCAAAGGTCTTGTCCTTGAATTTTTTCAGCAGTCCGTTTGGTTCCATGTCGGAAATTCTTTTTCCGCGCATAAGTGCATAAGCATGTATCAAACCGGTGATTGTTTCAGAAGATGCGAGAGCATAATGGATTTTTTCTGTCCTGGCTTTGTGTGCCAAATGAGGCAGTTCTCCAAATCCATAGCCATGAGAAATCAGAGCCTCAATAAACTCTTCATCAAAACCCTCTTTTCTTAAAATTTCAGGAACTTTTGTCAAATGTGTTTCAACATTGTCTTTTGTGATTCCCCAGTCTAAGTCATGCAAAAGCCCGAGCATTCCCCAGTACTCAACATCTTTATGCAGATGCAGAGCCAGCTGTCTCATAACTGCCTCTGATTCAAGGTAGTGAATCAAATCTGGCTTATGAGTGTTGTATTTTTTCACAAGCTCCCAGGCTTGCTGCCTCGTTATTGGAAGAGAATTCATTTTATCCCCCGGGCTTCATGAAAGGGAAGAGAATGACGTCTTTTATAGAAGGAGAATCTGTCAAAAGTATTGCAAGTCTGTCTATTCCTACACCGAGACCAGAGGTGGGAGGCATGCCTATTTTTAACGCATTGATGAAATCAGGGTCTGTTGGCTGAGCTTCCAAATCCCCTCTTTTGAATTTTTCTTCTGCAAACTTCCAGTATTTTTCAAGTGCATGCGGGTCGTTCTGCTCACAATAAGAAAGTCCGAGCTCCATTCCATTGATTATTATCTCAAAAGAAGCGACAAATCCAGGATTTTTTTCAAGCGTCTTTGCAAGCCCTGCAGCTTCTATAGGATAATCATAGACAAGAGTTGGCTGCATAATTTTTTCCTGAACTTTCCCCTCAAAAACAGCTATCATGACCTCTCCAATAGTATCACATTTTGAAGTGTCTATCATTAACTTCTTTGCAGCATTTTTAGCTTCGTTGATATTTTTAATTTTTGAAAAATCCATGCCTGTTTCTTTCTTTATGGCGTTGAGAAAACTTATTTTTTTCCATGGTGTTTTGAAGTCTAATTCCCTGCCCTGAATATTTACCTTTGTTTTTCCATGCACTTTTTTTACAACATAGGAAATCATCTCTTCCGCGAACTTCATGTTATTCTTGTAATCTGCATAAGCCCACATCGTCTCGACCTGTGTGAATTCTGGATTGTGGTAGCTGTCAATTCCTTCATTCCTGAAATCAGCGGAAAACTCGAAGATTCTTTCATACCCTCCGACAATGAGCCTTTTTAGGTACATCTCATTGGAAATTCTCATATATACCTTCATTTTCAAAGCATTTAGTTCTGAAGAAAAAGGTCTAGCGTTTGTGCCTCCGTAAACTGGCTGTAAAATCGGCGTTTCCACTTCTACAAAATCCTTTGAGTTCATGAACTCCCTTATTGAATCAAAGATTTTTCTTTTGATATCAAAAATTTTCCTTATTTCAGGATTCATTATCAAATCCAGGTATCTTTTTCTGTATCTTTCTTCCTTGTCCTGCAAGCCGTGCCATTTGTCCGGCAATGGAAGAATGGACTTTGTCAGCAGTTTCAGATTTTTTACAAATATCGAATGTTCTCCTGTTTTTGTTTTGAAAATTTTTCCTTCAACGCCGACAATATCACCAAGGTCTATGTATTTCCTGAAAAAATCAAAATCTTTTTTTCCCGTGCCATTTGCGTTCGAGGTATCCTGGAAAACCAACTGTATCCTTCCTGTGAAATCCTGCAAAACAGAGAAAGCTATTTTTCCTATCTCCCTTTTTGTCATTATCCTTCCGGCTGTTTTTACGCCGGCATTTATCTTTGCCTTCAAGCAATCAGAAACAAGATTTTTCTTGTCAAATTTGTAGGCATAAGGGTTCACTCCCGCTTTCCTCAATTCCTGTATTTTTCTTCCCCTCTCTTTTATGATTTCTTCTTCTCTGCCCATTTTAACTTAAATATGCAATATTTTGAAAGTTTTTAAATCCTGGAATTTTTCGTCTTTTACTTCAACGTTTTTTATTTTAGAATGTTTCGGCCCTGTGTGGCAGAGTTCTATCATCTTGTCAACATCGTCATTATTTCCTTCTAAAAAAATTTCAACTCGGCCATTTTCAAGATTGCGGACAAAGCCCTTTACATTGTGCCTTTCTGCATTTTCCTTTACAAACGCCCTGAAAAAGATTCCCTGGATAGTCCCTTCAATGTAAACTCTGACTGATTTCTTCATGGCAGAAAAAGGAAAAAGGGATTTATTAAGTTTTATCTGCTCAAAGTCCGAATGTCTTCTCTAAATAGACCAAGCCTGGACGATTTTAAAGACCAAAGGTTTTTTCGAACTCCCTTAACCTGCTGTATTGGGAGAGAATGTCTTTTCCCGATTTCGTTATTGCTATCCTCCTGCCTTTATCTGTTTCCTCTTTTTTTATGAGGTTTTTTCCAATAAGTTCATCGAGATAGGATTTCATCTGGCTGTGCGACAAATTAGCTTTATACATCAGATGAGTGGGTTTAATGCTTCCGCTCTTTCCCTGAACTATCGCCAGCATATCTGATATTATTTCCATACGGCTTCTTTTCCTTTCCATATTTCCAAATCCTGATAATTAATGCCAAAAAGATGGCATAGCTTATTAATTCTAGCACATTCCCAACGACGAATAAAATATTTATGTCAGAAAGGATAAAGACGAACTGGCCTAGGGCAAGAAGGCCAAATGCTACCATCAAAATCTTCGTGTTAAAGAATCTGTTTTTCCTATAAACAAGGAAATATTTTTCAACTATGAGGATGAGGATGAACAATGCAGTCAGATGAAAAATGTAGAAAATTTCTCTGCTTAACAATGAAGATATAAGGACAAAGTACAGGACAATTAAATAATCTCCAATGGATTTTCTATCTCTTGGAAGCCTGTAGATTACATACAATCCCAAGAGGGTAAGAAATCTGTGGAAGAAAAACCCGGCATAATAAAAGAAATCCACGGATTTCAATATCTGGCTCGTTATTATTGCCTGCCCTATCTGCTCGCTCGGACCTATATCATAATACAGAACCAACTTTGTAAGGATGGTTGCAAGCTGTGCTATCGCGATTAATCCGAAGCCAGAACCGAGATAGAGAATGTTTCTGTTCCTGTTCAGTTTGTAATATCTGTAAGCAATGACGGTGAATATTATCAGGATAATGAGGCTGAAAATCTCAATTACTACATCTTTGCCTATAAACCAGTCTGGTGTGGGGACTATTTTCACCATCGCCCTTTAAAAAAGGGTTCATTTAAAAAGCTTGTGGAAAAATAGTATATACGTCGTTTCTCTATAAACTTTCCACAATTGATTTATAAGGTGATTTCCTTAGTTTCTCAAGAATTTCAGCCTCTCTTTTCACCTCCCCGCGCTGTTTGCCAAAAACGGCCAGGGAGTCATACTCATACGCCCTCTTCTAAGGGGAACAAAAAGATGTTGAAGATGACAGAAAAAATCCTTCCTGAAGAAGTCCTTGAAGACCTACGAGAAGAGGTATCTATCCTTTACAGACTTGGAGTGACTATTGAAGATATAGAGTATGTCATAAGCAAAAGATTAAAATATTCTCAGGCTAGAACCTAAAACCCCCTAAGGTCCATTTCGTTATTTAATATACTAACTACCTGACTCGCGAAATAGACTTTTGGGCCGACAGATATGACTTTGGAAGTTTTTTTTAATCTTTTTAGTTCTTTTTTGGGAAGCCCGTTCTGATCTCCAAGAATAAACGCGCTGTTTTCCCCTATTTTTGTTTCCCTGATATTCTTTCCTTTCTTGTCCAGAATAAAGATTTCCTTGCCTTCCTTGGAGATTTCCTCAACAACATCAAGAAAGCTCTTCTTTTCAATAAAGCATCCTGGAACAACCTCTGTTTTCTTGCCTGGCTTGTACTTATAAAGAATCTTCTTTATCAAACCAGCCACGTCTTTCTTGCTCAAACCGGTTTCCTGATTTACTTGAATCTCAATGTGTTTTGGAGGATCTGGAGCCCCGTAGAAAACCAGGTGAAGAACAGTATCGTCCCTCAGGGAATGGGAAAGGAAAAAAGTATTTATCACCACATGTATGGCGATGTCCATCCTTCCGGCGTCCATTAACCTATCAACAGGAAAATTTCCGGATGTTTTTGCAGTTGAGGAAAAATACACAAAGGTTCTCATGA
>JBBSXY010000147.1:0-1131 GCA_038045525.1 Nanobdellota archaeon
ATACTTTGTTTTCTATGTTTTCTATTTTATATTGCATATACTGAGATAGCGATCGCTATCTCAGTATATGATTCTTGACTAATTTATGGTTTAGAGCTTAAATTCAGTAAGCGTTCTTTCACAATACAACTACGAAAGGAGAAGAAAATGAAGTTCCTCAAATTCTTAAAAAGAAGTCTTTCAAAAAATTCTGGAAAAGCTATCAAGAAACATTTTGTATTGCCCGCGGATAAAAAAGATGAAACACATCTCTGTGTCCAAGTGATTGTCCATGGTATAGTCCAAGACGTATACTTCCGCAGTGATACCAAAAACGAAGCAATTCGGATCGGTGTGTGCGGATGGGTCAAAAACCTTCCTAATGGCACGGTGCAGGCTCTCTTTGAAGGTGAAAAAGAGAAAGTTGTAGAGATTATCGAATGGTGCCACAGAGGTACGAAATGGGCACGAGTCGATAATGTGGATATATCTTGGGAACCATACAATGGAGAATTCAAACATTTTGATCAAGTATAACTAGGACAATGGGACGGCCTTACCAGCCGTTCTTTTTTTATCTTCTATTTTATATTTTATACTGCATATACTGAGATAGCGATCGCTATCTCAGTATGATACTTGACTTATCTATTGCTTAGAGCTTAAATTCAGTAAGCGTTCTTTTACAATACAACAAGAAAGGAGGCAGAAATGCCAGCATCAATACGGGTTACCAAGCAACCGGAGTGGGGAGGAATAGCAGGGCCAATTTGGTGGCATCATCACGGCACTAAGGTGATAGTCAAATCGCGTGTTTCTGAAGATAAAACCTTGATCTTGGGAAGCAGAAATGCTGCTGTCGTTGAAATCTCAAAGTGCATGGGAAGGGAAGGGTGGCATGTAAGCTGGGGAATAAAATTCGGCACTGAAGAGAAAGTCCAAGGGACCGTGTGGATGAGTACGAAAAATCTCCGCTGCGCTTTCGGCCTTTTGGACGAAGAAGATTACGACGACAGTCGCGCAACCTATTTGCCTTGGAGAAATACTAATATTGAACGCTACGGCGGAACCTGTTTTTGTCAGGGACAATTCATCCGGTATGAGGATTTTTTGAACATTCCCGGCCCGGGAACAGGGAATGATGGAGACCCG
>JBBSXY010000148.1:0-1195 GCA_038045525.1 Nanobdellota archaeon
CAGAACAGAAATATATAAAAAGCACTTTTTCTTAAAAAAGCAATGAGTGCCCAGTTTAGTTGCGGTGATGAAAAGTGTAGACCCCAATTTGCTGTTTGGGACGCTGCTATGTTTGCACTCAAAAACATAAAATCAATTAAATACAACAATTCAATTTAATCCAGAGTTCTTTTAGGCCTGGACTAGATTGGATATATTTCTTATTTAATTTACTTCGGGTTTGAGGGAAAATCTGTTTTATCTCTGAATTCACGAATATAAGAAAGGAAAATGGAAGCTGTAGTGGAAGTGACCGAAAAAACCCATGTCCAGAGAGAGCTAAATCTCTTACTGGAAATGACTCTAAGAATGGAGCATGAACTCAGTGTGGTATTACTCTCTAAAGAATAAAATCTGTAAGACTCAGTAGCTTTTAGCTATATAGACCACGGCATCTGCGCTGTTATTGCAAATTATGCATTTTCCGAAAGGCTTTTCATTTCTGTCTGCCAAAGTCCCACGCACGTCTGCACCTATTTCTTTCTCAATATATTCTGCGCATTTTTCTCCTTTTTTCTCTGTTGAACAGAAATTTACTCTCGCGATTTTTCCTTCCTTTAGTATTTTTCTGATGTCTTCCTTTGTCTTGCAGCTGACAGTTTTCCCTTTCATGTTATTGTCTGCCCTTGTTTTCAGCCTTTTGTCGTAAGCCTCTCCTAATTTTTTTATATAACCAAGTTTGCCTAATGGGGCAGTTGTCTTCACTCCCGTGTCTCTTGTGAAAAGAGTGAATTTTTTTCCTTTGAGTTCTTTTTCACCGATTTCTATCCTAAAAGGGACTCCCTTTAGCTCCCATTCATGGAATTTCCACCCAGGAGTAGAATCGTCATCAGAGTCAAGCTTTGTCCTTACGCCATTCACTTCTAATTTTTTCATTATCTCTCCAGCATACTTCAAAATCTTGGATTTGTTTTTTACAGTGTAGATAGGAATCACAACTGCCTGAACGGGGGCAATTTCAAAAGGAAGAACAAGGCCTTTGTCATCTCCATGCGTTGAGATTACTGAAACAAGAATTCTGGACATTGCAGGCCCATAGGCTGTTGTGTAAAGGTATTCTTCTTTTCCTTCTTTTGTCGTGAATTTTGCATCAAATGCCTTGGAGAATCTCTGACCCATGAAATGCGTTGATGGCTGCTGAATAAGCTTTCCGTCA
>JBBSXY010000149.1:0-1468 GCA_038045525.1 Nanobdellota archaeon
AACACCCGCTTCCTGCCATTCTATATGACTGGTAAGTGAATATGCACCGAAACTAATAATCGATTTTGAAATTTCCTCTAAGGTTTTCGTTTCTAATTTGGTGAACTTTTTCTCCAATTCCAAATACTCCGGCTGGTAATATTCAGCATCGAGTCGCAAAGCCCCTTCCAATTGCGATTTTTTAATTATTGAATGAATTATCATGAATCAAGCTTCGAATGACAAGTTGGGCATTCTCCGCCACCTATTAAAAGTCCAACATGCGTCCCGCATTTTTTGCAAATAAAATTAGAATAAAGGTTCGGAGCTAATTTATTAGCGCTCAACTCCGCATCTTGGGTCGGAATTTTATTACTTTCTATCTTATTTATAATAGTGCGTGCTTGTTGAACTGGAGCATTAATATTAGAGTTTTCAATTTTGTTTTCTACTTTTTCGTTGCCATCAAATGCATTAATTGTCATATTTTTTAGTAAAAAATTAATTATATTTCTTATAGTTGTCCAAAACATATTTTTAAAAATTGAATTTTTGTTTCCTGGAAAACTCAATAAACGCTTCGGCGATTTCGTCTAAATCGTGGTCTAAAACTTTTCTGCCTCGCTGGTCGTGAACATAATTTCCGTTTGCATCTTTTTTATAAACATAATCACCCGAACTATCTTTGCCGGCCTTTTTAGAAACCGCCATAAAAATTGGATAATCTTTTTTAGGCTCACCGGCTTCTCCGCCCCATTTTTGTAAAAATAATACAGACGTCTTTGTGCCGGTGTGCGGTTTAAATGTATTTCCATGCAAACCAACAACTGCCAAAATTCGCGCCTTATCAAAAAGAAATTCGCGGACATATTCCATGTTTGTGTTATTAAAAACTCCCTGCGGCAAGACGATTGCCATTCTTCCTCCGGGTTTTACCATATCAAGGGTTCTTTCTATAAATAAAATATGGCGTTCTATTTTATTTACTAGTTTTCCCTTTTTCCTGCCAAAATTATATTGCCTTAATAAACCCTGGTCTTTTATTTCTCCTGCAAAGGGTGGATTTGTCAACAAAACATCAAACCCGAAATTTTTAAATATTTTTTTGTTTTCTTCTTCCTCTGCGTAATCTTTAAATTTTTCCAATCGCTGTAAAAGTTCAACTCGCGCGCGCATTTTGTCTGTGTCTTCACCTTGCCATTCCCTTGTGTCTAAAGAATTTAATTTAAATAAATGCGACCTGCCGTCACCTGCAATTAACATTAAAGCGCGAGAAACCTTGGCAGTTTCGTCGGCAAAATCTATTCCATAAAGGTATTCTTTTGCATAATCTTGTTTTTCCAAATCCGATTTTAAACATTTTTCTTTTACATAATTCATGCAGGCAATTAAAAATCCGCCCGACCCGCACGCTGGGTCAATAACATACTCGTCTTTTTTTGGATTTAACATTTTAACCGCCATAGAAATTGCTTGGCTTGGCGTAAAA
>JBBSXY010000150.1:0-1295 GCA_038045525.1 Nanobdellota archaeon
CTCCCACTCTCTCATAATTTTTTCACTCTGCAATTTTTTGCGCAAATAAACCGCATAAATAATTGTTAGCGCTAAAAGAATAAATAAAATAACTTCGTACATATTTTTAAAATTTAATATTATTCTGAGTATATTTACAACTACGCTCGAACTTACTTTATCAAAAATTCCTGAAAAAAACCAGTGCCCGCCGCCTACGGCGGCGGACAAGAAAACCCGACGGCTCGCGGGCAAAAAATTTCCTCCCCTAAAACCCCTTTATTTTTTGCCCGCTCGCCGAAAAAAGCGAGCCGTGAAAAATTTTTAAGGCATTGTCCTTACTTCGCCATCCCTGTGCGCGCAACGAAAATATATCTACCCTGAGGTTTTATATCGCCAGAGAGAAAATTTTTTGATAGAATAAAATATATATGATTATTGTTTTAAATTTTGGCGGTCAGTACACTCATTTAATTGCCAGACGCTTGAGAGAGCTGGGCAGTTGTGCTGAAATCTTACCATTCAACACGCCCGCAGCAGAAATTATAAAACTTAAACCTCGAGGGATAATTCTTTCTGGTAGCCCATCTTCTGTTTATGATAAACATGCTCCGTTTCCAACTGAGGGCATTTTTAATTTGGATATCCCAATTCTCGGTATTTGTTATGGTCAACAACTCATTGCTAAATTATTAGGTGGAGAAGTTAAGTCGGGAAAGCTAAAAGAATTCGGAAGAGAAAAAATTATGGTGTCTGACAAAATTAGTTTATTTAAGGGGTGTAATAAAAAAGAAGTTGTTTGGTTTTCTCATGGAGATACAGTAACTAAACTACCAAAAGGTTTCAAGCGAATTGCCAAAAGTAAAACTTGTAGGGTTGCTGCTTTTGTAAGTAATAATAATCAAATTTTTGGAATTCAGTTTCACCCAGAGGTGACTCACACAATTCATGGATTAAGAATCCTTAAAAATTTTATTTATAACATTTGCAAGGAGAAAAAATCTTGGAGAATCAGCGAACTTAGGAAACGCCTTATAACCGAAATTAAAAGTAAGGTAATGAAGGATCCGGTTCTTGTCGGCGTTTCTGGAGGAGTTGACTCTTTTGTGACAGCGACATTATTGAAGGTTGTAATTGGGAAGAAACTTTATTGTATTTTTGTAGACAATGGTTTGATGAGGAAGAATGAACCCGAAGAAATTGGGAACATTTTTAAAAAAATGAAATTTCAAAATTTTATGGTTGTCGATGCTAAAAAAGAGTTTCTTGATGCGCTTAAAGGCATAACTAATCCTGAAAGGAAAAGAAGAATAATT
>JBBSXY010000151.1:0-1279 GCA_038045525.1 Nanobdellota archaeon
GGCACGTCAAAATGCCCCACAGGGCTTTTGTCGGGTTGCTTAATCTGTGGCTGTGTTCGCGGTTGTTGTTGCTGCGATTGCTGAGATGGTTGTTGGACCGGCTGTTTCACTTGCGGCTGCGCTTGAGGCTTAATCGTAGAAATAGAAGCAAAAGCCTCATTTACTTCTGCATCAGACCAGCCATTTTTAGACAAAATCTGCCGAGTTTGCTGGTCTGTCTGGCCTGCTTGGCTGGCTTTTTTAATATAGTCGACGAGTTCATTTAATTGTGGATTTGCCATAACATTGCAAAACTCGAAATTCGAATTTCGAAATTCGAAACTTTTGGATTTGTTTCGGATTTCGGATTTCGTGCTTCGGATTTATTAATTAATTATACCACAATTTAAAATGTCAACCCTGTGGATAAAACTAGGCTTCTCTATATGTGATGTCAAATATTGCCAACTCTAATGGCAGCTGAGGAAGACCTGAATATTTTATTTTATTTTCTGCGTCAATAAATAATTCCAGCATTTTTTGAATTTCTCTATCTTGCAAATTTGCTGTCTGGGTTTTCATTTTTCCAATTTCTTCTAAAGAAAATCCCGAGGCGTGAGGGTTTAAAAAATCAGGGTTTATTTTTGTTAAAAGCGCCTGCCTTAAATAAAAAACCAAAGTTTTTGTAAATTCCGGCAAATCAACCCCGTTGTCCAGCATTGAGTTTAAAGACAGAATTGCTTCTTTGGTGTTTTTTGAAATTAACAAATCAACAAAACTTGAAACCTGCCCAACTTCAACAACTCCAAGAAGTTCTTTAACGTCGGCTGCTTTTATTGTTCCTCCAGTTCCGGAAAAACTAACGCATTCATCTAAAAGTGATTCCGCATCGCGAAACGACCCTCGCGAATTTAAAGCAATTAAAGAAAGGGCTGATTCGTCAAATTTTATGTTTTCTTTTTTAGAAATAAATTCCAATTTTTTTATAATTTCAGGAACCTTAAGGCGTTTAAAATCAAACCTTTGGCAGCGCGAAGTTATTGTAGGAATCATTTTATGGGCTTCAGTTGTTGCCAGCAAAAATACTGCGTGCGAAGGCGGCTCTTCAAGGGTTTTTAGCAAAGCGTTAGCCGCGTCTTTGGTCAGCTGGTGAGCTTCGTCAATTATAAAAATTTTGTATTTTGATTTTATTGGGGCAAACTTAATTCCCTCTCTTAATTCTCTGACATCGTCAACTCCCCTATGAGAAGCCGCATCAATTTCAATTAAGTCCATTGATTTTGCCCTAATGATTTCTAAG
>JBBSXY010000152.1:0-1026 GCA_038045525.1 Nanobdellota archaeon
TTTTTACTTAGATTCTGGCACGATAGCCTTTTTGGTTTTGCTGCAGGTAATTTCAGAGGGCAATAAAAAAGTTTCAGAATTAGCCGCCGAATTATCTCCTTATGCAAAATCTTCTGAAATTAATTTTGAGGTAAAAAATAAAGATGAGATTTTAAATAAAATAAAAGAAAAATATTCAGATGGAAAACAAGACTTCTTAGATGGCGTTACTGTTGAATACGCCGATTGGTGGTTTAATGTTAGGGCATCAAACACAGAGCCACTTTTAAGGCTCACAATTGAAGCTGAAAGCCCGGTACTGCTAGATATAAAGCAAAAAGAGCTAACAGAATTTATTTTAAGCTAGCCCCATTTTTTCTCGGACCTCTTGCATTGTGGCCTCTGCTATTGTTTTAGCCCTTGCCTGCCCGTTTTTCAAAATTTCCTGCACATAAATTTCTCTTGAAAGAAGTTCTTTTTGTTTTCTGCGGAAGGGCTCTAAATAATCAATTAAAACTTTTGCCAAAGATTTTTTAAAGTCTCCGTATCCTTTTCCTTTAAATTGTTTTTCAATTGCAGAAATTGGTTTATCTTTCAGCAAACTGTAAATAGTTAAAAGATTTGAAATGCCCGGTTTTTTTGTGATGTTGAAAATTACGCCCTTTCCGGAATCTGTTTGCGCAGACATTATTTTTCTCTCAATATCTTCTTCAGAATCAAATAACGAAATATAGCTTTTTGAATCGTCAGATTTCGACATTTTCTTTTTTGGATCGGTCAAACTCATTATTTTTGCTCCAAATTCTGACATCATTTCTTTTGGCTCTGGAAATATTTTTTCAAATTTATTATTGAATTTTTTTGCCAGCATTCTTGTCAGCTCAACATGTTGTTCTTGGTCTTTGCCGACTGGCACTGCTTCTGCTTTGTAGAGCAAAATGTCAGCTGCCATTAAAACCGGATAATCTAAAAGTCCGGCATTGATATTGTCTTTGAATTTTTTTGATTTGTCTTTGTACTGGGTCATTCTTTCAAGTTCTCCAACCG
>JBBSXY010000153.1:0-1074 GCA_038045525.1 Nanobdellota archaeon
TCTGTGTTCGGAATGGGAACAGGTGTTTCCAACCTACTATGGCCGTCTCCAAAAAAGCCTGTCATTGATTGTTTAAAAAACTTCCGTTTTTTATTTACCCATTATCGTTTCTTTCTTTAAAGGTATCTAAAACATTCAGCAAACCTTCCATAGTCTTTATTCTCTTTCCTGTTTTATAAGAATTATGCATTTCTGGTCTTTATGTTCTAAACCTTTTTATACTAAAAGTAATCTCTTATTTTGCGCGGAGATGCCGGAGTGGTCAAACGGGGCAGCCTCAAGAGCTGCTAGCTTAGTGCTTACCTAGGTTCGAATCCTAGTCTCCGCATTAATCCAGTCTATGCCCGGGTAGCTCAGCCTGGATAGAGCGAAAGGTTCCTAACCTTTAGGTCGCAGGTTCAAATCCTGTCTCGGGCATTTTTTTAGTTTTCTTCACCAATAACCTTTAAAACAATTCATTTTTTATATTACCAACGCGCTGGTGGTCTAACGGCAGAATAATTGGCTTCCATATGTCTTAATAACTAATGTGAAGACACCAATTGATCCGGGTTCGACTCCCGGCCGGCGCATATAAAACAATGGAAGAAACAAAGGAAAATCAGCAAAAAACTGGAGAACATAAAAAGAAGTTTGGTTTTAATTATGATAAATATTACAAGATACTTCTTTTGATACCAATAATTATTCTGATCGTTGCAATAGTTTATTTAGGAATCTTTTATTCTAAAAATGGGGATTTCATTTACAAAGATGTTTCCTTGTCAGGCGGAACCTCTATAACCATTAACGGAGAAATAGACCAGGGCCAGCTTGAAGGACCTCTAAAAGAAAAATTTCCAGACATTTCCTTTACAAAACTGGAAGATGTGACTTCCAGAAAAGAGATAGCCCTCATAGTGGAAAGCTCGGCCTCTCCGGAAGAATTAAAGCCAGAAATAGAGGGTATTTTGGGCTATGGGTTAAATGAGGAAAACTCAAGCACAGAGTTTACAGGCGCTGCCTTAGGCCAGAATTTCTACAGACAGCTTGTTACAGCGTTGATTATTTCTTTTATTCTGATGTCTATTGTCA
>JBBSXY010000154.1:0-7144 GCA_038045525.1 Nanobdellota archaeon
AAAAAAACCTGCGAGTGGCCTGGCACCGATTCCGACATGATTGAATACCATGACAGGGAATGGGGAATTCCTTGCCATGATGACAAGAGACTTTTTGAATACCTTCTTCTTGATACATTCCAGGCAGGGTTGAGCTGGAGGACAATCCTCAAAAAAAGAGCGAATTTTGCGAAAGCTTTCCATGATTTCAATCCAAGGAAAATTTCCAAGTACACAGAAAAAGATTTTAAGAGGCTTATGAATGACGAGGGAATAATAAGAAACAGGCTCAAGATTCTCGGAACCATAGAAAACGCGAAAAGATTCCTTGAAATTCAGAAAGAATTCGGAAGCTTTGATAAATATATATGGCAGTTTACAGGACATAAAACAATAAAAAATAAATTCAAAGAGCTGAAAGAACTGCCTGCAAAAACAAAGGAATCAGATGCAATGAGCAAAGATATGAAAGAAAGGGGTTTTAAGTTCGTGGGTTCGACAATATGTTACGCATTCATGCAGGGAGCAGGCCTTGTAAATGACCATATTGTTGACTGCTTCAGGCATGGAGAAGTTCAGAGGATTTAAATCTCCTGTTATTTGTTACTTCTTTTAAAGAACAACAAAATAGAAACATTTATAAATATCAGATTTCTGGGGAAAACATGGAAAGAGTTACCTTGACTCCAAGAGAATTGGTCTTGCCAGAAGCAAGAACTCTAGATTCAGATGTTTTGGAAGCTTATCAAGAAGCAATCAAGTCTTATAGTGAAAAGGCAAGGAAATGCCTGAGCATTTTTTCAGATAGCGAAGGGGAACTTGCAGGAAGCAATTGCCTCGCTCCATTAGCACTGAGGAATTTTCTTCCAGCAGGAGCAAGATTGTCAACAATGGCTGACTTGGGAAGAGCCACTGAAATAAATCCTGAATTTCTTAGAGGATTTTATTCAGATACCGGCTTGGTTTTAAGAACAGCAGGAGACTCTCATGCTCCAAATGATTTTTTAGCCAAAGATTTGGCAGCACAATTAAAAGAGAGAGGAATAGACTTAAGAAATCCCAAGATAATTTACTTTGATGCTCTGGATTTAAGACAAGACACAAACTCATATGGTCTGGCTTTTGATTTAAATGAGAGGGCAAAACCTGAAGAAAATATAATAGATGCCCCTGAATTAGTCTCTGATTTCAGATTCAGAACCATAAATGAAAAAGGAATTCCTGTTAGAGATGATAAAGGAAACAGAACCCTTTATGCAAGAAAAGATGGGTTGTCTAGGTTCTTCTTGGGCGGGGGCTCGTGCGTGGATTCCAACAACAGGTATCTCGCCAGCTCGAGTGACCTTGGTCGGGTGGTTGTTGTGAGTGCCGAAGGCATCGCGCCGAAAAAATAGGTAGTTTTTTAATATCTTTTAATTATTTCTTACCCGTATCTCCAGCTTCTCTTTTGCGCCTTGAAATCCTTTTTTACTTCTTCAAGCGTGGAAGCGTCAGAAGGAGATTTGTCTGAGCGCAGGGCTGTAAATCTTGGAAATCTTAAAGCAAAGCCAGAGCTGTAATTCGGAGAATGCTGAATTTCCTGGTATGTTACTGAGATGACAATCTTGGGTTTTATCTTTACAGACTTTCCTTTTTCTTCGAGAAAATAAGGCCTTAGTTTTTCCGTTAGTTCGTTGAAGGAAATTCCTATCTTTGATTCTTCTGTGGACTTTTCCTTTATTCCTGTCCCCATCTTTCCAATTTCCAAAAACTTTCCTGTTTTCTCATCTTTGCAGGAAAGAATGAAACTTGAAAGCCAACCGCTTCTTTTTCCTGTTCCGTATTCTGCACCCGTGATGGCGAGGTCAAGGTCTTTTGTTTCCGGCTTGATTTTTAGCATATGGCCCACTCTGCTGCCCGGCTGGTATTCTTTTTTAAGATTCTTGAACATGACACCTTCCTGCCTGTCTCTTAAGGATTTCTTGTAAAATTTCTCGGCCCTTTTTTCATCAGAAGTGATTATTTGCTTTGCATGGATTATTTTGTAGGGATGGTCACTTACTATTTTTTTTATCAGGGCTGTCCTTTTTTCAAAGGGCTCATTAAGAAGAGATTTTCCTTCGTAATAAAGTACGTCAAAAACGTTGATTTCAACAGGAAGTTCTTCTTGAAGTTTTTCTATGTCGTATTTTCTTCTTATTCTCTGGCTTATTTCCTGGAAAGGCCTGTATTCCTTGGTTTTCCTGTCAAAGCCAACAGCCTCCGAATCCAAAATGAAACTGTCGCCTTTAACGTATTTTTTTGCATAATCAACGGCTTCGGGAAACTGCTTTGTCACGTTTTCCAGCCTTCTCGTGAAAAGAGTTATCTTGTCGGCTTTTTTATGTATTACAAGGCGGAATCCGTCGTATTTGTATTCTATTGCACATGGCTTTCCAACAGCCTCGAAGCCTTCATGGATGTTGCTAGCTTTCTGGGCAAGCATCACTTTCACGGGTTTTCCCGCCTGAAGCTGTATTTTTTCAAGTTCATCAATCCTGCCATCGCGGACAATGTCAAAGACAGCTGCAAGGTCATTGGATTTGTCTATTGCATTCTGGATTTTCTTCATGTTTTCTTTGCCTGAATCAGAAAAAAATGCCGAAGCCATCGCGGCCCTTACAGTGCTTTCCTTCAGTCCAATCCTCAAGTCTCCGATAATGGTTCTTACAAGATAAAGCGCTTCAAGAGGAGAAGCAGATGTCAGGAGTTCTTTTATTAATGAAAGTTTTTTTTCCACAGTGCCTTTTCCTTCCAGCTCAGGAAGTTTCCTTAAGTTTTCAAGGACTTTTTCTGTTGTAAGGATATTTTTGTCAAGCGTCGACTGCTTTTTTTTGGCAGTCAATGCCTCAGCAACTTTTCCAAGGTCGCCAATTTCCTTCCATTTTTGCACGACATGCGCCTTTTCTGTGCCTGTTGCCTTCCATATTGCCTTTATTGCAAGCTGGTTTGAAATCCCGATTTTTCTTTCGCTATATTCTGGATAGATATTCCCTAGCAAGAGGTAAAGAACATCTCTGTCTTTTTCATGAAGACCTTTCAAAAACTTGGCCAGTATCGCGGTTTTTTCAAGCCTTTTCGTAGTGCTTCCTGCTTCGTTATAAAAGTCTGCAAGTTTTTGATATATCATCTTCTCTTTTGATTATTAAAGAATCAGAGATTTTTAAGTTTGTTTATCACATAAATATTTTTATACTATCTTAAATTTAACAATCTGTGGGGCGACGAATTCAATTTACACAAGAAGGAATTGGGCTATTGGAAAGGTTAGTAGTAGAGGGGTTTGTTGAAAATCCTAGTGCTATGAAGAAAGCTGCAAAAATATTGGTATTAAATTTAAATCAAATTATCCAAAAAAGTTTGAAGAGATATACCGAAATTGAAGAAGATCTCTTAAGGATTAGGATGGGAATTGGACCCACATACCACCCCATAGAATATTATAGGGGCAAATCTAGATAATAATTACCTCAAATCTTTTATTTCCTTTTCTGACAAAGAAAGAGAATCAAAAATTCTTTTATGTATTGAATAATACTGTACTGGGATGACTAGCCAGCAGCCTATTTTAGGTCTTTTTAATTCACTAAAAGAATGATTTACTCCCAATACATAAGCATTAGAAAGTCCAGGTCCCCCATCACATGCTCCCAGCATAGCATGTATATCATGTGGTTCTGTCCCTTTAAAATAATCTACACCTAAAACTAATTTTGTTTCTTCTAATTTTAAAAAGCCTCTTATGTCTTCTCTACCACCCATATCTTTGTTTATATAATATGGTCTGCCAATTATTCTTTTATCGTAAAGAGCATCTTCTGCTTCTGAGACTATCATCGCGTGAGACATTCCCACAGGATTTGCTTTAACAATCCTATTTCTTCCGTCTTTAAACTCACAAATCTTTCCTTTGAAAACTGGAACAAGTCTTCTTTTAATATGCTTATTCAAAAGAATTAATTTTTCTAGTTCCATTTAAGATTAATATATTATCTCTTTAAAAGGATGGTTGTAAATTAAACGTTATTGATAATATAATCACTCCAATTAAAATAGCTATTGCCCCTATAATTTGTTTTAGAGTCATTTTTTCCTTCAAGTAAACTCTTCCTAAAAATACTGATACAATTACACTAGATGCCACAATTGGCGCTACTATTGAAACATTCGTTGACTTTAAGGCTAACAGATAAAATATGAAGGCAAGACCATCAAAAATACCAGAGGCAATTCCTGTTTTTAGTGCTTTTTTGTTAGGTTTGATAAATTTCTCTTTCATAAAAAATTTGTATATGAAGATTGATGGTAAAATCAAAACTCCCAAATAAATTATTGTATTTGCTTCACCTATTCTATTAACTATTACTTTTTCTAAAGGAACTGTGATTCCTATAAAAATAACAGAAAGCAATTCATAACCACCTCCTAAAATAAATCTCATTCTTTTTAATTTTTTAAAATTAGCCGAAATTAAAAATGCACCAAATAAAACTAAAACAACTGAGAGTGTACTAATAAAATTAAGTTTTTCTCCAAAAAAAACCATTGCAATTATAATGGAAACTATTATCCAACTGTTATCTAAAGAAGAAATCAAAGATAGTTTTTGCTTGCCTAATGCTTTATAGAAGAAAAGATACCCTAAAAACGCAGTAATAACAGCAACAATTACCAACAAAAAATCATTTATTGGAATTAAGGTTATTTTCCCTATTAAGACAACTACTACTAAAAACTGCAAGATTACTCCCGTAATGGTATTTATTAAAAGAGTTGTGAGTGTTTTTACCCTTGCTATTGTTTTCTTGAGAAATAGTTCTTCAAAGCCCCATAAAACCATTGCTAAAAGAGCAAATAGAATACTAATAAAAGCCATAAATTAAATTACAATTAATAATATTTAATTCTTCCTAAGATTACTTTATCTAAGTTTACAAACCCCTCGATTTCTTGGCTGCACTTGTCAGACCGCGGAAAACTCTTCCCCTGTTTTCGGGTTTTCCAATCCAGGAAATCGTTTTGTCTGCTTTTATTTCCGGCCTTTCCGGGTCAACGAGGATCACCTCATAAAAATAATGTACGCCATCTTTTCCGATTAGGTATGAGTTCAGAACCTCGAGATTTCTGTATTTTCTTGCAGCTCTTTGCTCGGCAATCCATTGGTAATTCATTTTCAGATTCTTTCTTGTGTGGAGCCTTTTTCCTCTTCGGCCTTTGTTAGGCCTTGGTCTTCTGTGCCCGCCGCGCATCAGCCTTACCCTAATAACAACAAATCCTTTCTTATCCTTATAACCGAGAGCCCTTGCCCTGTCTAACCTTAATGGTTTTTCTAGCCTTGTGAATACAGGACTTTTTCGCCAGGCAATCATCCTTTCTCTCAGGACTTTTTTGTCTGGCTTTTTCCAGGCCTCTCTTAAATAATGATACATTCCTTTTGTCATGTTAAGAATAAGATAGAAAAGTGCTTTTTAAAATTATTGAATGAGCCCGCTCAGATTTGAACTGAGGACTTCCGCCTTATCAGAGCGGCGATCTACCAGGCTGATCTACGGGCTCTTACTCAATAAAAGAATTAGGGGGTTTTATAAGTTTTCTTGCTATTCCCTGGAATCTAATTCCAATGTCAGAGTCCCATTAGAAAGATTGTAGTTGCTGATTGGAAGATTTATTGGGATAATCTTGTAAAAAACCTTTTTTCCTGCAAGGGCCTTGATTTCAATGCTGTTTTCCAATTGGATTATGGATATATCTTCTGGCGACTTAACTCCCGGCATTTTTATTTCATACACAACTCTGTTTGAAAATCTCCTTATGTCTGTTTTAGGTTCTGTCTTTGGAAATCCCGAGAATTTTTTGGAATCTGGATTTGGCAGTTTGATGGTCTTTGTTTTGTCTTTTATCTGATTTTCTCTCCTTTTGAATTCAGGGACATTACCAAAACTTCTGACCTTTATCTGAGGAGGTCTGCCCCCAGAAGTGCTTATAGAGATGCTTATTCCTCCGCTTTTCTTTGAAACTTTCTGCTCTTTACTTTCGTTCCCTTTTTCCTGATCAATATCTTTCATCTGCTTATTCAGATTTTTTATGAGAGAATTAAACAAAGCGTTTAATCCCATAGGGAGCTTTATTTCGCCTTCCATTGGTTCCAGAAAATCATTCCTGCCTAAAAGTCCCCAGTCCTGTTCCTCAAACAGGTCTTTTAAGGGTGCCTGACAGTAAGGACAATAGTTATAACTGCCTTCAATCTTTTCTCCGCAATTTCTGCATCTTTTTTTGCCGAACATAGAATAGTAAACCCCTCTTTTCTTTAAATAGTTTTCGAGAGTAGGATATAGAAAACTATTTTTGAAAAAACAGCGATTTTTGATTAAATAGTTTTCTGGCCTCTTGTTGGGTATACTTTAATTTATGCACCAGCCGGGAATCGGACCCGGATTACAAGATTCTTCCGTTGGATGTCTGCCGCAGCGGCGTCAGCCGTGGGAATCTTGAGTTCTGCCGTTAAACCACTGGTGCCTTTTTTTAAATATATTTTCCAGTTGATAAATTTTTATATATCCCCGTTATTTATGGTTTTATGGTTGAAAGGTCTGAATTAGAAAGCAGGGTAAGAAGATTGGTTAGTGCAGACATTCTTTACAGGACATTAAAAAGCCTCGGAGAAAGAGGAGTAAGAAGATTGGATAAGAGATCTGAGGAGATTGTGCAACTTCTTGATGAAGAAGAGAACCAGAGATTTTTCTTAAAAATTGAAGAGATTGGTGAAGAGAGGGCAAGGACTTTAAGAGAGGGAATAGATAAATTTAAGGAAGAATATCCGAGACAAGGTGAAATTCTGGAACAATGCATATCTTCAAAAAGGAGTGAAAGAAACAAATATCTCATTTATGGGATTAGAAGAGGATTCCATCTTGCGGAAGAAGACTATCTTCAAGTTATGATGGACCTAGGATTTGAGAGACGAGAAGCCTCGTCCATTTATCCCCATATTTTGTCTATATCTAAAAGGTTAAAAAAGGCAGACGAACACAAAAAAAGAAGCACCCTAATAAGTTAACTTTTTATATCTACTACTTCTTTTTATGTAATGAAAACAAAAAAGACCTTTTACATAACTACAACAATTCCATATGCAAATGCTCCTCCC
>JBBSXY010000155.1:0-1653 GCA_038045525.1 Nanobdellota archaeon
GAGGGAAGTTGAATGTATTTTCGCTTACACCAGACAAATGCGTTGCGGAGGGTTTTGCAGAATTGTCAGTGGCGGGAGTAAAAAGAAACGGCGAGGTTGTTGAATTATTTATTGACCCGAATGCGAAAGTTGTTCCGTTGCGAGAACTTATTGGCAAAGATGATGTTCAAAAGTTTATTAAAGAAAATAGCATAGATGCTTTCAAAGAGGGTGATGAAATATCTATTGTAAATCTCGATGTTCTTAAAACCAAATCCCAACTCACCGACTTCTACAACCAAGCAGTTAGGAGAGAAGTTAAAGCCCCAAGTCAGCTGGCGAAAACCGAGGATATTCTGGCTGGGGAGACGAAAATAGGACAAATAGGAGAGGAATTACCACCCACAGTCCGACCCACAGACCTACCGCCCACCACCCTTCCTCGTGCCACAGAAGCCCTGCCACTAAAAGAAACGGGAGAACGATATACAGTAAAAGAATTATCATCGGATACATTATATCAGAAAACAGGAATTACCACAAGCGCCGCAAAAGAAGCCGAAACCATAGCGAAAGAATTACCAACTAATCCGACAAAATGGAATAGATTTAGCAATTCAATAGGAAAGTTTACGACTTCTTTTAAGGAGAAGATTGTTAGCGACTGGCAGAGAGTAAAAGAATTAAAAACAGAAGGAATGAAATTAACCAGCGAACTTACGCCTTACGAAAGACGAAAGTTAATGGCGGGTAGACAGACCGCACGGCTTCAAAAAACAGAAGAAGTTATAAAAACTATTGATAAGGATATTTTAGATACTTCAAATAAATTAAAAATTAAAGACACCGAATTACAAAGTGATGTTTTTGATTATCTAAAAGCAAGACACGCACCCGAAAGAAATGTCGCACTTGGGGAAAAAGCGGCGGGTATTACCACAAAAGAAGCGGGAGATATTATGACACGATTAGAAAAATCCCCGCACGCCATAGAAATTAAACGAATTGCTGATGACCTTCAAAAATTTCATAATGAGACATTGGATATTCTTTATCAAAACGGCAGACCAGAAGGAGTAATCAGTAAGGAACTTTATGATTTGTTAAAAACCAAATACAAAAATCACATTTCATTACAAAGAGTAATGGAGACCGATGATATTGCCGAGGTTTTATCAGGCAGAGGATTGGCGGTTAAGGGAACTGGATTAAAAAGAGCAGTAGGAAGCGAAAAAGAGGTAAGGGATATTATGGAAAATATCTACACCGCTCGGACACAAGCTATCCAAAGAGTTGAAAAGAATATTGTAGATAATGAGACTTTTAACTTTGTTCAGGATTATGTCAAAACATTTCCCGAACAGGATTTGTTTGAGATAGTAAAACCGCAAGCAATCGGGAAGACTTTTGAAGGAAAGATTATTACTAAACAATTACAAAGCCCTGATATTCTTCAATTTCAAAGACTTGGAAAACCTGCTTATATTAAAATCAACGATCCTCGTTTAGCGGTAGCTTTGCGAGGAGTGAATAGAGAGCAACTACCGGCTGTAATGAGATACATCTCCACAATTACAAGGTGGATGTCCGCTTTGGTTACCAGATATTCCCCAGAGTTTGTTTTATCAAATAAAAATAGAGCAACTGCTTTAAAACCTGCTTCGGCAACTATCA
>JBBSXY010000156.1:0-8627 GCA_038045525.1 Nanobdellota archaeon
ATTAAAGCACTCTTATTTTTTAAATATATCTCATGCAAAAATCGGGATAAAATTTTCATATAAATTTATAAATACTGTTTTATTAGTTATGAAATGGGAAAAGGATTAGGGATTTTTCTTATGATTATGGGATTAGCATTTTTTTTCTTGCATTTAGTGGTACTGAAAGTGTAGGAAACCTTGCACTTGAAGGAAGAAAAGATATTGTTTCTGCCTTGGGAGCTTTTTTAACTGGCTTTGGTTTAGGAATGATAATCTTTTCAAGACCCAAATACCCACGTTATCAATAACTTTTTTGTTTAGATAAGAAAAACGAGGATTTTATATTAACATATGCCTTTCCATATAAATTTATAAATAGTATCTATTTAGTTATTATATGGGTAAATTATTTGGGATTTTTCTTATGATTTTAGGTGCAGTAGGATTTTTCTATGGAGCTACTATTATTCCCCAATATCCCTCAATTAGTGATAGTGCTATACAAATAATATCAATTATTGTATTTGTAATTGGTGTTATTATATTGTTCTTTGCTGCTGAAAAATCTCGCGGTTATCGATAATTTTTTATTTAAAAGTTATTATATAATATAGAAAAGTGAGAAAAACGAGGATTTTATATTAGCATATGCCTATCCATAAATATTTATAAATAAGTTCTTACTTTAAGATTAATGGAAAATAATAAGGGAACTATCGGTGCAATTATCTTATCAATTTTCTTAACATTTTTTATTACCATGTTGATTCCATTGGCTTCTGCAGAGATCATAATTAACCAGCAGCCAAATCCTGTTTACAATCTCGGAGACACGATTCCTGTTTCAGTAACGCTGAAATCACCTTCAACTATTTCTGGTTCTTTTCAGATGGACCTGGTCTGCAACAGCAATAAGACTAATTTTTATAAAAATCCAATAGGCCTCACTGCCAACGAGCCCAAGAATGTAGAATCCCTGCTCATACTTGACAGAATAATTATAGGGGATTTTAAAGGAACATGCTCGATAAGGGCTTTCCTGGCAGCAGACTCGGGTACTACGAACAATTTCAAAATCTCTGATTTGATAAGTATACAAAGCAACATCTCTAAAACAGAATTTAACCCGGAAGAAAGCATATTGGTCACTGGAAATGCTCTCAGAGAAAATGGGAACCCTGCAAACGGATACGCAGAACTTATTGTTTTAGAGGGGAATTCCACTGTTTTAAGCCAACAGGGAACAGTGAACAATGGTTTTTTTTCCATAAACATGACGTTTCCCAAGGAAATAAAAGCTGGAAACTATCTTCTCAGAACAAGGATATATGAACAGGATTTGTCAGGAAGCGTTACTAACGACGGTTTCATAGATAATAACGTATACATAAAACAGGTTCCGACAAGCCTTGAGATAGTTTTTGAAACCCTGGAAATAGAACCCGGAACAAGTGTAAAGGTCAGGGCTGTTCTCTATGATCAAACAGGGATTAAAATAAATTCGAAAGCATTCTTGACGATAAAAAACAACGAAAGCAAGATAATGGAACAAATAGAAAAACCGACAGAGGAAGTCCTTGAATTTCCGATAGCTTACAACGAGGAACCTCTTTCCTGGGAAGTTGTTGCTGTTTCGCATAAGCTTATCTCCGAATCCGATTTTAAGATTCTTAAAAAGGAAAATGCAAATGTTGAAATCATTAACAAGACAATAGTTATAACAAATATTGGAAATGTTCCTTACAACAGGACAGTTCTCGTGAAAATAGGGAATCAATCCCTGAATATACAGGCATATTTGGAGGTTGATGAGAGCCAGCGATGGATTCTTACAGCGCCTGACGGAGAATATGATGTGGAGGTAAATGCCAATGGGCAAATTACCGGCGCCAGTGTGGCCTTGACAGGAAGCAATGTGGATGTTAAAAAAGCCTCTACCTCAATTGGCAGCCTTTTAAAATTCCCTGCGATATGGATATTCATACTCGCGATTTTGGGATTTGTGGCTTTCATATTTTTTAAGCGCGGATACCAAAAAACCTTCATAGGCTACATGGGCTCTGGCGCGTCAGGAACTCAAAAAAAATCCCATGACGGAGGTGGTAGTGCAGAAGAAATAGTAAAAACTCATGGACAGGGAAGCAGCAGGGCAGAATTAGCTCTTTCAATAAAAGGCGACAAACAGGATGTTAGCATGATAACTCTTAAGGTAAAGAATATGGCTTCATTAAAACATGCTCCCGGCGGTGAAGGAAGCGCCCATGAAATTCTTAAGAAAGTGATGGCTGTTGCAGAAAATCATAAGGCGGCAATATACAGAGACAACGAAAACATTTTCTTTATATTTGCTCCGATAAGGACAAAAACCTTCAAGAACGAAGATTCTGCATTGAAAGTCTCGCAAGGGATAAAGGACCTTCTTGATTCACATAACAGGCTTTCAAAGCAAAAAGTGGACTTTGGAATTTCTCTAAATTACGGAGCAATCATAGCAAAGCAGGAACCAGATTCCTTTAAATTCATGGGAATGGGAAATCTCATGTCTCAGTCAAAGAAGATATCATCCATTGCCAATAACGAAGTCCTGATGAGTGAAAAAATAACAGACAAGCTGAGAAACATTGTAAAAACAGAAAGGCACAGAAAAGAGGGCGTTGATGCTTATTCTATAAAAGAAATAAAAGATCGCGAAAAGCATGAGAAATTCCTGAAGGAATTCATGAAAAGGATGGGGAAAGGATGATTATTTCTTCCGGAGTTTTCACGAAGTAAAAAGATGCTGAAAAAATTTATTTTTTAGTTTTCTTCTTTATCTGCTGTACCTGTTTTTCCTTGCTTATCTCATCCTTCACAATCTCCCTAACATCTTTTGCAGAAAACTTTTTCTTTATTGAATCAGGCATCCAGGATCTTAGAGCTATTCCCGTTGCAACCAGCAGAATCCCGAATATCAAAGAAAAAAAGAAAACGCCTCTCGCGCTGCTTAAAAACAGATTGATTAACACAGAAAGATTTCCTGCGATTGCATAAAGAAAGTCCTTCAGTTTCAAAAGAGGGAAAGCTGAAAGGGCAAGCAAAATCCCTACAATTATAGGGGTGTTTATTTTTTGTTCAACAAACAAGAATATTAGGGCGATTAAAAAAAGAGAGACAAGAAGAGTAAAATAAAACTTTTCCATCCAGTAATCCATGGCTTTTTTTGAAACAAGGAAAAAAGGAAAACCTGTTTTTGAAAAGCAGTTCCAGAACTCGCAATCATAATCTTTGTAATAAATATCATAAATAGTTTCTTCAAAAGTCTCGTTGATAACTGCCTCAGGGTTTGTAGAGTTTGTTATTGTAGCACATGAAAGATTGATATTGTATCCTTCATAGTTGAAAACATAATATGTGTTGTTCTGGTTTCTGCAGTATGATTTTCCAATCCGAAGGGCATCTTCTCCTGCTTTTGTGAGATTAAACTCTCCAACAATTTCCTCCGGAAGAATTCCCCTGCCTCCTGATTCAGAAATGTTCTTTAGAATCGGATAAATGCCCTCTTTTACATTGTCATATTTCAGTGAAGAGCCAAGGATAAAAAAAGAAGTTGCAGCTAAAAATGAAAAGAAAAGAAGAATTCCCAGTATAAGTACAAAGCCACCTCTAAAAAATCCCATTTGAAATCAAAGGAAAAAGTATTTATAAATTTTGACAGGTAATAATATAATTAAGACTAGAGAACATATTTTCTCGTTAAGTAGGTGTATAACAATGACAGTGGTATTGATATAAAAAGGTAAGAAAAACCAAGAATGGGTGCTTTACTGCATGGAAAAGTGGTGCCATCGAAGCCTGATATTATATCATCAAAAGATTTAAGATTAAATGGTGAATAAAAGAATAAATCTGTTCCTCTCATAGAAAAATATGCAATTCTATAAGAGCAAGAATCACATGTTGCCCCAACAAACTCTGGACATTCACCACTTTCCTCTGGATGAATAAAAGGTACAAATAAAAAAATTAAAATGAACAAAAAAACAAAAGATGCCTTTTTATTAAAATTTTTCCAATACTCATTTATTATAAAATAAAAATTAAAAAATATAAACCCTGAAATTGTAAAAACAATGAATTCTCCTCCACCCACAGTAATGAAAAAGTGAGCGACAGCAGAACCATTAATAATTAATTCAACAATATATGGAAGGACTAAAATTAATATGATTACCACAATATTAAATAAAAGGAATTTTTTCCAATTCATCATATTTAGAATATAACTTAAATTTATAAAGTTATCTAACGAAATTTAAGATATGAATATAAAAAAGGGGGTTTCGGCAGAAAAACAGGAGTTTGTGAAATGGTTTTCTGAGCTAAATAAAAAATCCGTAAGCGTTGCCGGCGGAAAGGGCGCGAATCTGGCGGAAATTTACAACCTTGGAATTCCTGTGCCTCCTGGCTTTGTTGTCACAGCTCAGGCTTACAACCATTTTATAAAAACATCAGGGCTCGGTGATAAGATAAAAATTCTCCTGGAAAAAATAAATTATGAAGATACAGAAAAGCTCGATGAAATAACAAAGGAAATCCGCGAGTTGATAGAGTCTGGTAAATTCCCGGAGGGGATGAGCGCGGAAATTCTCGAGGCTTATGAGTTTCTTGGTGCAGAGGATTCAAATATAAAAGACAAACCAGCGCATTACATAATCAAAAAAACCCCTGATCCTGTTTTTGTTGCTGTAAGAAGCAGTGCCACAACAGAGGACTTGGCAGAGGCGAGCTTTGCCGGACAGCAGGATACTTTCCTTAATGTAAAGGGGGGCGCTGATTTGCTAAAATCTGTAAAAAAATGCTTTGCTTCCCTATTTACTTCTAGGGCAGCATATTATAGAAATAATAAAGGATTCAGGCACGAAGATGCAAGCCTTGCCGTAGTTGTTCAGAGGATGGTTGATTCAGACAAATCCGGAGTCATATTCTCCAAGGATCCTTTCATGAAAAAGGAAGATGTAATTCTAGAGGCTGTTTTTGGGCTTGGCGAGGGCATTGTCTCAGGAAAAATAACACCTGACAGATATATCATTTCCCAGAGCGGATTGCAAATCTTGGAAAAAGAGATAGGAAACAAGAAAATTGCAATAATCAGAAATGCGGCTGGCAGCCAAGAGATAGTGAAGCTTACAGAAGAAAGAACAAGGCAACAGGTCTTGAAAGATCATGAAATAAAAAAGCTCGCTGAAATTGCATTGAGGCTTGAGGAACATTATCAAAAACCCCAGGACATTGAATTTGCAATAGAAAAAAATGAAATATATATAGTCCAGACGAGGCCGATAACTACTCTGAAAAAGAGATTTGCCTCAGAAGACCTAAAAGAAATGAATGGAGAAATAGTCTTGAAAGGACTCGCGGCTTCTCCCGGAATAGGTATTGGAAAAA
Source organism: Nanobdellota archaeon (assembly GCA_038045525.1). Lineage (GTDB taxonomy): Archaea > Nanobdellota > Nanobdellia > Pacearchaeales > GW2011-AR1 > ASMP01. Next base: position 5,407 of record JBBSXY010000156.1, read on the forward strand.
TAAAGATAATTCATGGAACAGAAGACCTCAAAAAAGTGAAGCAGGGAGATATCTTGGTTACAGAGATGACTAATCCCGATATGGTCGTCACGATGCAGAAGTCTGCGGCTATAATAACTGACGAAGGAGGGCTAACTGCACATGCGGCGATTATTTCCAGGGAGATGGGAATTCCTGCCGTTGTGGGAACACAGGACGCCACGAGGAAGCTGAAAGAGGGGGAGATAGTAACTGTGGATGGGTTCACCGGAAAAATTTACAAAGGAAGAGTTTCAAAGGCTGTCCAGAAAGAAATCAGGCCTGTTGAACATGAAACAAGAATCAAGCTCAAGATAATTCTCGATCTTCCGAGCTTTGCAGAACGTGCATCCAAAACAGGGCTTAAGAGCGTGGGTCTTGCAAGGCTTGAGGGAATAATTGCAGAATCAGGAAAACATCCCGATTATTTCCTTGAAAAAGGAAGAGTAGGGGATTACGAGGAGATGATTTTCAGAGGCATCAAGAAAATATCTGATTATTTCAATGATATCTGGGTGAGAACTTCAGATGTAAGGAGCGATGAATTTCAAGATCTTGAGGGCTCTCCTGAAAAAGTTGAGGCAAATCCTATGCTCGGAATGCACGGAATCAGGTCCTCGTTGAAAAATCCCGAGATTCTCAGAGCAGAACTGAATGCGATGAAACGTGTTTCTGATAATAAAAAAGGAAAATCTATAGGAATCTTGGTTCCCCAGGTGATTTCACTCGAAGAAGTGAAAAAACTAAAAGATATCCTGAAAGAAATAAACTTCAGAAATGCAAAAGTGGGAGTGATGATAGAAACTCCTGCATCTGTCCAGATAATAAGGGAAATCTGCGAAGAAGGCATTGACTTCATTTCTTTCGGAACAAACGATCTCACGCAATACACCCTGGCTGTTGACAGGGGCAATGAACAGGTCCAGAGCCTTTATGATGATTTACACCCTTCTGTTTTGAGTCAACTCGCATATGTGATAAAAATATGCAAAGAAAACAATGTCGAAACAAGCATCTGCGGACAGGCAGGAAGCAAAAAAGAAATGGTCAAATTTTTAGTCGAAAGGGGAATAGACAGCATAAGCGTAAACGCCGATGTGGCCGGAGACATGGCAGAATATATTGCAGGATTAGAAAAAAGAACGGCGGAAACAGCAGAATCGAGAGAGATGGAAGAACCAGAGAAAGGAGAAACAAAGATGGTGCTTGAAGGCTATGAAAAAGACTTATCCAAAGAAATGGAAATAAAAAAATACGCTGGTTTGGACGATGAACTTCCCGTAATTCCAGGAACAGAATACACCAAAACTGAAGAAAATGTGGAAGAAACGCTTGATATCTTCTAATTAAATGACATATTACTCGGCAACAGACTTATATTGGGCAACAATTTTGTCTAAACCTTCTGTTGTTCTCGATTTACTATAGAACGGGATTCCTCGTCTTTTAGCTTCTTCTTCTATCTCCGTATTTCCAGAAAAAATGATTACATCGCCATGTGGAATGTTTTGAATATCATCATGAATCCTAAAACAATCTCCTCCCAAACTATCTAAGACTATAAGATCATAACGCATTTTTTTAATTTTTTCTAAACAAGAATTATAGTTAATTGCTAAATCTGTATTTGGAGTCAAATATTTTTGGAAATGCTCTTGGAAAATTCTTCTCCAAGTAGACTCGTCATCCACACAAAGTATACTATTAATTGCCATATTAACTATAAAGTGATAACATATTTATAAACTTATCTTTTGCCACGTGTATCATATGCCTTCGGCTCGTCTGGGAGTTGCACTCTTAAACTTCGAATAATTTCATACAATCAAGAGTAAATTTATAAATAATAAATCACTCCTTAAGAAATGAATAAAGCCAAGAGGGTTTCTTCTGGAAAGAAAACTGAAAAGGGAAAAAAAAGGTCTGCCGAGGCCACCCATAATTCTGGAAAAAACATAAAGGCTGAAAGCACCCTCATTAAAAACTCCATAGAACTACAAAAAGTGATGGTAAATCTTTCTGCCAAGTTTGAGGCTTTGTCTTCGCAGATATCAAGGCTTCTGGATTTGTTTGAAATTTCCGCAAAGACTCTTGCAAAAAAAGAGATTTCTTCAGAAGGCCTGGAGGCAAAAAAAATTATGGAAAAATTAGAGAATATATCCCAGCAGGCAGGTTTAATCGGAAAAGGTCTGGCCCTGATTCATGAAGTCAGGGCTGAAGATGAGCCAATAGGTTATGGTCAGACAATAAGCCAACCTCTTAATCAAAGAAAAGATAAAATCCAGTTCCCATCTTCGGCAAGTTCCCCTGTTCAATCAAATCTTTCTGTTGGAAGGGCTCCGCTGCAAAAAATGACAAGGGAGTTTGGGGAGTTTGAAAAATCAAAAGAGCCCGGAGAGTTTGTTGATGAATCCGGAATAAGGTTTGCTGAAAAATCTGGAATGGGAAAAGGCAGGAGATTAGGAAAGGACACAAATGCCGGAACAAATATCTAAGGATTTCAGGGCAAGTTTCCTTTTAAGGCTTACGAAAGAGCTAATCGAGAATACAGAGGCTTACATCAGCCTTAAGATAAAAGAAGGGGTAAGGGGATTTATCATAAAGGAAAAAAGTGAACCAGCCACCCAGAGTCCTGCAGCAGAGACAAGGATAAAAAAAGAGGAAATAAAAGAACTCGTCAGAGAAAAAATAAAGAAAGAGTCTGAAAAGATTTCTGGAATGGGAAAAGACGGCTTATTGCCAGAACTCAATATGGCCTCAAGGCCAATGGAAAAAATCCTTGATAAAAAAAAGGAAGTGCATATAAAAAAAATTCCTCCTGTTCTTAGAATTCCAGAACCAGCGCTTCCTAAAACTGTCAGCTACCTGAAACCTATTCCAACACCCGAAGAGATAAATCTTGCAAAGCTCAATGTTCTGATAAGAGATCCTTTAGTGAAAATCATAGAGTGTAACGGTCCTGGTGAGAATGTTCTTGTGATAGGAATGATGGGAAGGAAATCATCCTCAATAAAGCTGAGCAGTGAGGAAATTGAAGGAATAGTGGGAAAATTTGCGGCAGCCTCCAGGATACCTGTTAATGAAGGTCTCTTTAAGGCTGCTGTGGGGAATCTGGTTATTTCAGCAGTTATTTCAGAGACAGTTGGAATAAAGTTTATAATAAGAAAAATTTCCCCTAGGTTTTAAACAGAATTTTTTAGCCA
>JBBSXY010000157.1:0-3427 GCA_038045525.1 Nanobdellota archaeon
TGTCTAAGTGCAAACCAGAGAGCCGCAGCCGCCAGCAGGATCAACTGGATTTAACTTCATAGATTTTTATTTAATTAGATAAATATTACATGCTCATTTAACTCGCCATTTCCGACGGCAAAATAAGCAAGAAAATCTCCGCGCATTCGTTATTTTTGGTAAGAAACGAACACTTCACTCAATCCTCCTATTGGCTTTAGCCTAAATTTAACTCATTTATTGAGATTTATAAGAATACAACTAAGTGACTGCTTCTACATACTTCATACCTTAATGCTATTAACGTCTTTGATACTGACGTGAAATATGCACATTTTTAAGGCACTCATCTTAGTTAACAAGGAATAAGAAACCTTTTTGTTTATAAATGTTTCGTCGGTTTTCGCAAGTTTTTTAAATTGAATATCTCTGGGGATTTTATGGAATCAGAACAGACAATGGAACCTGAACAGAAAGAAGAAAAAGAGAATCAGGAAAAACCACAGGCAAGAAGAAGAGGAAGGCCAAGAAAAAGCAAATAATTTGAAGACCAAATCCCTTCTAATTTGTTTTCTAGTCATACTTTTATGTGTGGTGTGCTCTAAGGGAATTTTCAGTCAGGAAGAGTTTTTGTTAATGCTTTAAAATTATTCCAATTCGATGGTTGAACTATTGCATATTTAAAGAAGAATTCATAAAGATTTTCATAGTCATAGAATAGACAAATATAAATAGGGTAATTTGACTGTTCTTTTGCTTATTTGGGCAATAAAATGGAAAAAATGAATAAGATTTACCTCATTGTAGTATTGGTCTTAGCTTTGCTGTTAATCAACGCTTCTCTTTTTTATTTTTATTCAAAAAAACCAGGTACAGAAGAAACCTATAACCCAACAATCAACCCCTCTGATTTTACCTCAAATGTGGATAACAAATATTTTTCCCTGACACCTGGGAAAAAAATGGTTTATGAATCCGTGACTCAGGATGGAAAAGAAAGAATAGAAATCTATGTAATGAAAGAAACCAAAAAAGTCATGGGCGTGGAAGCAACTGTTGTTTGGGACCGTGTCTGGCTTGATGGAAACCTCATCGAGGACACAAAAGACTGGTATGCTCAGGACAAAGAAGGAAATGTCTGGTACTTCGGCGAAGACACCATGGAAGTACTGAATAAAAGAATTGTAAATTACGCAGGTGCTTGGGAGGCAGGAGTCGATGGCGCCAAACCGGGAATAATCATGAAAGCAAATCCTGTTCCTGGTGATTCTTATAGGCAGGAATATTATAAAGGCGTGGCAGAAGATGCAGCAGATGTTCTCGCTTTAGGAGAAGAAGTGACAACACCCTACAAAACCTTTGACAATTGCCTGAAAACCTATGATTATAGTTATTTAGATTCAAGCGCCAAGGAGCACAAGTATTATTGCCCTGAAATTGGATTTGCCGTTCTGGAAGTAGGTGTGGAAAGTGGAGAAAGGCTTGAACTAATAAGTATTGAATATAATGCACAGCCAACTCCTGCTGAAAAACTTCTTGGACAACTTGAAACAAAGATAACAGAGGCTGAAGCCAGGGAAATAGCATTAAAAGAAGTTCCAGGAAAAATCACAGATGTTGCAATTGAAACGAAACTTGGAAAAACAGCGTATGTTGTTGAAATAGTCGATTCAAGAAATGGAGTCGAGACAGACGTTATCATAGACTCTGAAACCGGCGAAGTCTTAGCCGTTGAAAACTGAAAATAGTCTGCCTTGAGGACCTGCACATTAATTATTTATACACTTCTTCCTTAAGAAATATATGCCCTTAGAAATCTACAAAAATAAAAGAAAATTCTCTGAAACTCCTGAACCAGAAGGAAAAATAAAAAAAAGCCCTGAGAAAAGACCTATTTTTGTTATTCACAAACATCAAGCTTCTCATTTGCATTACGACCTTCGCCTGGAAATGTCCGGAGCTCTTCGGAGCTGGGCTGTGCCGAAATCTCCTGAGGCGTTAAGCGAAAAAGGAATAAAGCGTCTAGCTATCCAGGTTGAAGACCATCCTTTAGAATATGCAAAATTCAAAGGCGTAATTCCTGAAGGAAATTACGGGGCTGGAAAGGTTGAAATCTGGGACAAGGGAAAATATGAATTAAAGTCTGTGGATTCTAAAAAGATAGAATTTGCTATTCACGGAAAAAAGATGAAAGGAAATTACGTTCTTGTAAAAACAGGTTATGTGAAAAACGGCTGGCTTTGGATGAAAGTTTGACGTCTCTGAGGATTCTAGAATTAATTAAAGCAACTTTTCAAGAAGTTGTCTGGTAAAAGAAGGTTTTCCTTCCAAAGCATTCCAAATTTCTACTCCAATAACACTATTGTAAACTAACTGAGCCAAAGTAAGTAATCCCCCCTTCACTTCATCTCCTACTGATGGCTTTTCTCCAATTTCATAAGTTGTTCTCCAAACATAATTAATGGCTCCATAGCCAGGAATTAAATCCGTTAACTTTGGACTTACATCTCTTCTTGTATCGTTTGATTCTATGCTTTTTTCCATATAAATTTAATAAATAAAGGATATTTAAACCCTTCTATTTTGTTACCTTTTTATAGTAATACTAACTCTTCTTGATTCTCCACCCTATAACCAGTATGGAAAGGAAAATCAATGCTGAAACAGCCAGGTCCAGAAGTGTTTTTGATGCGAGGACAGGGTCAAGATATTGCTTAAGGGCAAACCTTATCAGTACTGCACCGATGAATATTGCCATTGGTTTCCACGGTTTTTTCTTCAGTTCTCCTGTATAAACCGCCAAGGAAAAAGCTATGATGAAGGCAACACTAAAAAGAATGCTTATTGCAAATGCAGAGCCTATAAGGGCAACAAAAATAACAACACCAAGAAAAATATTCATGGATTTTTTAAATTTAGGCTTTGTTTTTCTTATCCTTTCCTTGAAACCTTTTGCCATGGGTAAAATTGCCAAGATGATTTTATAAGAATTATTGTTACTTCTCTAATTTTATATTTTTAAATGAACTTCAACTTTTGCCTCAAGTTTACCATTACCCTCTTTTCGCGTGGTTATGTGACGAATTCCACAAACATAAAAAATTTTGCCGTCATTTAAATATTCATCACCTTTTCTTGGAAGAAATTCAGATTCAACTTCTACTCCTGGTCCTTCGGTATTCTCAATCTTCAAATTATATTTTCCCATAATCACTTCTCAATCTTCAACCTTTTAAGGATTATTGTATTAGAATTATACGCCAAATTCTGCGACAGGCTCTGGTTTTATCAGAGTTCTTTTTTCAACCGTTTCCCCTTCCTCGCCTGTCCACCACTCCAAATCAGGAATTTTCTCCGTGCTAAGGCCGCGGGCCTTGCAATATCCCCTGACCAGAATATAAAAAATAAGTCCGAGACTTTTAGGGCTTTTGTTGTTTCCTATTATTAT
>JBBSXY010000158.1:0-2113 GCA_038045525.1 Nanobdellota archaeon
AAAGAAGGGATTGCTTTTATTATATTAGTAGCTTTCTCTGTAGTTAAAGTACCACTTTCTACTTCTATTGGCCAGAACATTGAACTTGTTATTAATTCAAGATTTCCCTTTGTATATCCATTAACTCTTGAAATAAACTCTTTTATATTTGATGGTGGATTGATGAAAACAAGTTTGAACTTACCCCTTTTTAGCCTTAACCATCCTAATACATTTTTGTAGTTATGTTTCTGAAAATGACATTTAGAACCTATTGGGAAGTTTTGGTCAAAAGAAGTAAAATTCCACACATTAGCAGATTGACAAATCGCTATATGTCCATATCCATTTAATTGTTTATTCCATACTATAATATCTCCTTCTTTCGGAACGCCAGTGATTGTATTGGTTATCTTTACAAAATATTTACTAAGATAACTATTCCATACTTCTGCCGCTCCATTAACGGATGGGCTTTGTGGTATGTCTAAAACATTTTTACAATATTGTCTATAAAGATCCATACATTGAGCACCATAATATCCGTCAAAATCTATCTTTTTATTATTGAATTGTGTGAAAAAATCTTTAGTATTCATTATTAAAGTAATCCTATTATCTTAGCAATCAAGAGTGGCACAATAATTGCACGCAAACATAGTGGGCATAAACACCTACCTGGTTCTCCGCAGTTCAAACAAGGACGATTCCACCAACTATATTTTAATTTCTTTTTCATTTAAATAAACTTAGTATTAATAGAATAAATGTTCCTACCGTAGCAATGGTATTAATCCAAAGAACCATATTGGTTTCTTTTTGTTCTGAATATTGTAGTTTCTCGTAATCTTTTTTCATAAAAGTGGCGAGAAGAGGTCATCCTTAGTAAGTACCTCTATCAGAGCTAGCCCCAACAGAGTTTTCTATTCAAGTAGGCCTTTCCTTACTTAAATTATATCATAAATCTACTATATTTTCAATAGTTAAAAATCATTAGTATCGCCTCTATGAATCCATGTAGAAGATATAGGAGACCTATCAGTATAATTCGTGGTTACTGCTGTTCGGTCTATCCAATCAGTTGATATCGGGCTAGGTGAAGCACTAGCTGAAGATGAAGGCGACAGAGAAGCAGAAGGACTTCTTGAAGCACTTGAAGACGATGATGGTGATAGCGAAGCAGAAGGAGATAAGCTGGCACTAGGCGATAATGATGCTGAAGGCGACAAGGACGCAGAACTACTTGCCGAAGGAGAAAGGGATGCCGAAGAAGATGAAGATGGGGATAAACTAGCAGAAGGACTAAGAGAAGCGCTAGCCGAAGAACTTGGGGATAATGATGTGCTAGAAGAACTACTTGGAGATAAACTGGCTGATGGTGAGAGAGAAGCAGAGCTACTCGCACTAGGACTTAAACTCGCAGAAGGACTTAAAGAAGCAGAAGCAGAACTAGATGGTGAAAGACTTGCACTCGGAGACAGGGAAGCACTTGCGGAACTAGAAGGACTTAGCGAAGCAGAAGGAGAAAGTGAAGCCGAACTAGAACTTGATGGTGATAAAGATGCTGAACTACTTGAAGAAGGAGACAAAGAGGCACTAGAAGAAGCTGAAGGACTTAAGCTGGCTGAAGGACTAAGTGAAACTGAAGTACTTGAAGACGGGCTTAAACTTGCTGAAGGTGATAGAGAAGCAGAAGCGGAAGAACTTGGGGATAATGAAGCGCTAGGAGATAAACTTGCAGATGGAGACAGAGAGGCACTGGTGGAGGCACTGGGACTCAATGAAGCAGAAGCACTTGAACTAGGTGACAATGAAGCACTGGGACTTAGTGATGCTGATGGACTTAAACTAGCAGAAGACGATGCAGATGGACTCAATGAAGCACTTGGCGAAAGAGATACTGATGCTGAGGATGATGGCGATAACGATGCTGATGGACTTAGAGATGCGCTCACTGATGAACTTGGGCTTAATGAAGCACTTGGACTTAAAGATGCAGAGGGAGATAGAGAAGCAGATGAAGAAGCAGATGGAGATAATGAAGCAGATGGGCTAAGTGAAGCAGACACTGACGATGATGGCGACAAAGAAGCACTGGGGGATAAAGACGCAGAAGATGAAGCAGAAGGACTTA
>JBBSXY010000159.1:0-1077 GCA_038045525.1 Nanobdellota archaeon
CTTTAAAAATATTTCTCTATTTTCCTTTTATATTCAGTTTAATAGTTTCAATGATTTCCAGTAAACATATCCAAAAATTATGCTTAAAATTGTGGCAGATATCAGCGTTATTATTAGAAATTGAATATGACTTTCGAAATAAGCATTCGAAAGAGCGGGAATTCCAAAAATAGCACCTATTGTTCCAGGAACATTTACTACTATACTAACTATCGTAAGGAAAGTCATTATCACAGTGAGCCTTGTTATTCTTGCATTTAATTCCTTGCTTGATGCCATCTCAGATTTGGTTCTAAGAGATGCAATGCGATAAATGTGGCTTCTACATCTTTCAAGCCAATATCTCATTTCTCCCCTGAGAATGTCATAATCAAACTTTATTAAAGAAGTATTGAACTCTTTTACCTCCCTTTCCTCCAACATTATTGTTAATCTTACCAATTCCTCAATCCTGTCTGTCAGCCTTCTTAAGTCTCTTCCTGATTTTTCTATTTCCTCCAGCACAGGGTGAAGATCAAGCTTGTTCATTATGGTTCTTATTTTCTCAAACTCTTTGGAATAATTTCTGAGTACATTTTTAAGCATGATAAAAATTGCTATTGTGCTTTCCCCATAAGCCTTTTTTATTATTTGCTTGAAGTTCTTGTCAAGTCCATCAAGATCTTTTCTGGAATAAATCAAAGTGTAGTCTTTAGATGCTACAATTACATTTTTAGGATTTTCAGAACTGTAATCAGGAATGCTTATTGCCGTGAATTTCTCACTATTTTCAAAAAAAGGGAAATCCAGCCTTAGTAAAGCTCCGACATTGACATCCATATCCTGATTTTTCGCAAATTTCTTGAATTCTCCAATTTCTGCAAAAAATTTTATCATACAATCAGAAATTTCTTTTATTTATAATCTTTTCTTAGATTCTAGATAATTTAAAACAAAAAAAAATCAATAAAAATTTATGAGAGACAGCACCATTGCTTCGCGTCTTGTCGGACACTAACACAAACGGCGTAGGAGGCTTAACTTCTGTGTTCGGAATGGGAACAGGTGTTTCCAACCTACTATGGCCGTCTCCAAAAA
>JBBSXY010000160.1:0-1934 GCA_038045525.1 Nanobdellota archaeon
AGAAGCAAAAAGATTGAAGGAAAACGGGCATCAAATGGATTTAGATTGGCGTAGGGAAAAAGATGAAAAATGGGAGAGAGAATCTGGAAAGAGAAATCCAGAAATCAATGAAGTAAAACCAACAGAAGACAAATCTAAAAAAGAGAGTCTTATTTCAAGACTTAAGAAAAAGATTCTTAATTAACAAGTTTTTAAAGATTAATATTACACTGACAAAGAATGGTTATGAATTTCGATTTATTCAAAACAGTTTTTTCTGTCCTGCGTCATGACTGGCTTTTTTCCAGGTTTTCCAGCTCTTCCTGAAAATTCCTTTATGTTCCAGCTTTTTTATGTTTTTCTGCAGGAACTTTGCCGTTCTTTGGTCTGAAGAATATCCTGAACCGATATGGTCTCCATATTCCTTTCTTAAAATATCCATTTCCCTCTCCCTTTCTTCTTTTGCCAAGACAGATGCAGCGGAAACAGCTACATGATTTACATCTGCTTTATGTTCGCAGAGTATCACAAGGTTAGAAAGGTTTTCTATTTTTGTTTGCACGGTGTCTCTCCATTTAGCCCTGTTTGTAGACGGGCAGTCTATCACGACTTTTATTTTCATGCCGGCGACATTCGGAGCATTGTTTATTTCGTTGATAATTTTGGCAGCCATTTCTGCTTCAAGATCGTTCAGGTTAGTTCCTGATTGCCCTTTTCCGTCAATTTCTTCCGGAAACTTTATCTGCACCGAAAAGGCTTCTGCCTTTTCCTTTATGTGCGATTCCAAAAAAGCCCTTCTTTTTTTAGTCAGCTGCTTGCTGTCTTTCACGCCGAGCCTTTTCAGCTCTTTTTCTGTTTCTTCTGTTATGAGACAGCCTGCGAGAACCATCGGACCTATCACAGGGCCACGTCCAGCATCATCAATCCCAAGAATAAGTTTTCTCTCCATGCAGGAAAAAAATACTGGTTTGTTTTTAAAACTTTATATTATTCTATCTGGGATTTTAATCTGAATAGATTTGGGTAAAGCTCATGTCCTCTTTCTCTAAAGCTCTCAACCCATTTTCCATGATCTTTATCTCTAACAAGAAGAACAGGGAAAGGCCGGATTTCTTTTTTATTCATTGTTATGCCTCTTGGAAACCTTAGTTTCAATATATTATAATTACCAATATCCAAACCAAAGCCGGAAAGCGTTTTTTCAGGATATGCCAGCATTGCATTTAAACCAGACGAAAAGAATTTGGAATGATGCTCCCATTTTTCTCCTTCATATCTGGAAGCGTGCTCAAATGAATGGTCTTTGCTTTTTTCGTGTACAGCAACAATAAAGCTAAAAGGAAGGGATAACATAAATCTCGTGCTTGAGGATAAGGCATTCACAATGTCCTCCAAGGACTTATTTTTATAGTTTTTTACCAATCTCATTACACCATGTCTAAAAACCTCAAAGATTATCTTTGGGGGATTTTCAAAATAATTTCCCAATTGCAAGCAAGAATACCTTGCCAATTGCAAATCCTTAAATTCTAAACTTGCTCCGGAAGAAACCGCCTTTGATTCGCGCAAACAGGATTTTTCATCAAAAACCACGTCCGGCTCGCTTGTTAAAATATTATTGTTAAAAGGTGCATCAGATCCATGATGGTTATTTGATAATTGATGAATTCCTTTCAGCCTTCCTCCATAAATGCCCTGAGTCAGAAGTTCAAAGTAATAACCGAGCCTAACTCTTAGTCCATATTCGGGAAGACTTCCTTCAAAACCATCTAAGTTTAACTGAAGGGGGTATTCAATCTGTCTGTTGATAATTCTTAAATCATCCGCACTAAAGTAATCATCAAGCCCTTCAAACGGGTTTTCAGACCTGACAAATCCGAACCTCTTTTCCACAAACAAGAAAAAGAGGTGTTCTTTAAAAAAATTTAGAGGCTTAATAATATACTAGACAACTT
>JBBSXY010000161.1:0-1259 GCA_038045525.1 Nanobdellota archaeon
CACCCCACGCAGTGACTTTCACCTATTATAGTCGACCCATCGCAAGTAAAATAGTTCGAGCAATGCAGCGGACAATCTTCTTCTAATATCCAATTTTTTCTAATTACGCAACCTCCGCTTGCAACATCACAAGCCCCGAATTGAATTTCTTTTTCAATCCCAACATTTGTGCATTTTCTATTTCCCGTATCTTGGGCAGGCCTAGGTGGACATTCATCTTGAGTTGTGCAACAAACTCTACCCGAATTTCCTCCGCAATTATCGTCTCCTTGACCGGGTTGGGGTATGCATTGTCTATTGAAACAATCTAAATGCGTGCAAAGAGGAAATTCTGCCCCATCTCCGCAAGTATCTTGACCTTGCCCCGGCAAAAAAACGCATTGGTTGTTTATGTCGCATCCTTGGTGTCTGCACGTATTATCCGGGTTTGTGTTTATACATCTGTCTATGTCAGGCTGGAGCTGATCTCCGGGCGTTGCCGAACCGTCTGCGTTTGATAAAACTGCGCAATTAGCAAGCGTGCCATTGGGATCATTAACCACACAATTAAGGTTGTCTTGGCCGGCTATATCCCGCTTCACGCAGGAGGAGGAACGATTAGGATCGCAAATAATACGTTGGCAGAAGGGGTTGTCGGCCGTATTACACTCGTTCTGTCCTACCCCCCCAGTCCAAACGCACTGACGATTATTATTGCAGACAAGGTGTTTGCAGTCATTATCATTGCCACACTCAGGGCCCCCTTCGCCCGGCTTCCATACGCATTGATACGGATCACTTATTTGGCATCCTTGGTGTCTGCACGTATTATCCGGGTTTGTGTTTATACATCTGTCTATGTCAGGCTGGAGCTGATCTCCGGGCGTTGCCGAACCGTCTGCGTTTGATAAAACTGCGCAATTAGCAAGCGTGCCATTGGGATCATTAACCACACAATTAAGGTTGTCTTGGCCGGCTATATCCCGCTTCACGCAGGAGGAGGAACGATTAGGATCGCAAATAATACGTTGGCAGAAGGGGAGATTTGGATCATTTCCGTTGTTGCATTGGTCAGGCCCCGCCCCAACTGCGTAGACGCACTGACGATTATTATTGCACGCAAGGTGTTTGCAGTCTATGCTGTCTGAACTTTCGGCTGAGCATTCATCATTTTGGCCACCCGATGTTTTTGCAGCCAAAACGCACGCCAAGCTTTGGCATTTAAGATATTGGCAATCTCTGTTAATTGAGCATATAAAAGCCCCGAGGTTGGTTTTTGG
>JBBSXY010000162.1:0-5638 GCA_038045525.1 Nanobdellota archaeon
ATGTGTTGATGGCTGCTGAATAAGCTTTCCGTCAGGCATTAAGACATCTGATCCTATTGTATATTCTGCACCCGCAAACTTGTCCCAAGAAGGGCGCCTGATTGGAAGGAATGGAATTCCGAATTTTTCATACAGAATTTTTCTTGTTGTGACTATATCTTCCTGAACTTGAGCTTCTGCCTCTTTTTTTGTTGCAAATGCATCATGGCATTCTATCCAATAAAATTCCCTGCCTCTTACCAAAGGCCTTGTTGATTTTGTGTCATATCTGAATACAGAACCTCTCTGGTAAAGTTTCAGGGGCAAGTCTCTGTGGCTTCTTACCCATAGAGCGAACATCGGGGTGAAGACGGTTTCGCTTGTAGGTCGGAGGGCAAGTCTTTCTTCTTTACCATTTTTGCCTTCTTTATGAGTTTCAAGCCAGAAAACTTCTGGTGTAAATCCTTGAATGTGACTTTCCTCTTTTTTTAGATTTGATTCCGGAATCACAGAAGGCATTATCACTGGAAGATGCCCCTTATTCTGCAACTCTTTTTCAAACATGTCGTAAAGCCTTTCAATTATTAATGTTCCCCATGGTCTTATTATAACAAACCCCTTTATCCCAAGCCTTAAGTCAACAATTTCTGCTTTTTCTATTATCTGTGAGTACCACTCAGAAAAATTCTCTGATTTTTTTACTGTCAGACCTTTTGTTTCTTGAGACATTAATAAATAAAAGAATAAAAGGTATTTAAGATTAACTTTAGTTCTTTTGGTTATTTATCTTATTAAGAAATAATTTATAGAGATTGTTGAGCAGATATCTCTTTGTCTCTCTCATCTATTACATGATTAGCAAGGTCAACGAATGTAGGGAATTGTATCTTAAGTTCAGGTATTCTATTATACTCAGCTTTCATAGCAGTTAATACATAAAATGCTGGCCCATCTCCTACACGATCTCCCATTCTATCAAAGACTTCCACTTCTCTAAATTTATCTTGATATCTTTCTTTTAATCTACCAATGGTGCCTTGACTTAAAGTAGACCTTGTATCTCTGCTTTCATAAAGTACAAAATCTTTCATATCCCTATCTGTTTCAAAGCCTTCTTCTTTAGCTTCACTGCTTACATTATGTCTTCTAAGTTTTTCTACTAGTGTTTGTATCATACTTTTTCTTACTATACCTCCTTTTTAAATATTGTCCCCCCTCTAGGAGGGGGCAAATAATAGGATTTATAAGACACAATTTGTTTAATGTTAGATGGATTTAAGATATCTTGAAAATATAGGATTGACAAAGAGTGAGGCTAAGGTTTATTTGGCTTTATTAAAACTAGGAGAATCTACAACAGGACCAGTAGTAGACGAGGCTAGAATATCCCATTCTAAAATATATGATGTTTTAGAAAGACTTAAACAAAAAGGTTTAGCAAGTTATATCATAAAGGAATCTACTAAATACTTTAGTGCAGCTAGCCCTGATAATCTATTATCTTATTTGGAGGAAAAAGAAAGAGAAATAAAAAGCGAAAAAGAAACAATTAGAGATTTAATTAATAAACTTAAGGGCCAATATTTAACCGCAATAGACAAAAAGATTGCTGAGGTTTTTATAGGTTTCAATGGCATGCAAAACGCTTTTAATGTTTTAATAAATAATTTTAATTCAGGTGAAATTTATTTTGCCTTTGGTGCAAGTAAAGGGGAAAATGTTGAAAAAATACAGACTTTTTTTGAAAAACTTCATACAGAAAGATTAAAAAATAAAATTAAGTCTAAAATTATATTCAATGAATCTTCAAGAGGACTTTTTAAATCTCAAGAAAGATCAAAATTTGTTGAAGCTCGTTACTTAATAGAGTCAACTCCTGCTTCAATTAACATCTATAAGAATTATACTATCATTGCTGTTTTGTTGGAAAATCCAATTACCTTTTTAATAAGGAATAATGAAGTGGCTGATTCTTTTAGAGAATATTTTAATGTTATGTGGAAAATTGCCAAAAGATAAAAGAATATTTAATAAATGTTTTGGGGGCTAAATTATGGTTTGATTTAAAGCTTCAAGAGCGATGTTATTCACAGCAATCTTTATGTGGTTTGATTCAAGAGCAAATCCAAGATTTTCTCCACCTGCTACCTTGAAGTTATTTATGCCTATGGCCTTTCCTTGTTTATTTATCAAAGGCCCTCCTGAGTTCCCTGGATTAAGAGCAGCATCAATTTGTGTGTATGCCTTAAGACTGCTTGGTCCTTCTCTGTGGATTCCTGAAACAATCCCTTCAGAGACAGAGAATACAAGACCATAGGGATTTCCTATGGCAATTACCTTTTCGCCGATTTTTACATTGTTAGAATCCCCCAAATCAAGAGCCTTATAATTTCCCTGTGCTTTTAGCAAAGCTATGTCTAATTTATTGTCGTATCCTATGAAATTTAAATTAATCCTTCCACCTTCATAATTTATTGCATGAACTCCTGTTGCAAGATTCCCTCTTTCGTCTGCCAAAACATGGGCATTTGTTATGATGTACCCTTCCTCATCTATAATAAACCCTGTTCCCTGGCCAGAATCTGTTCTTATGATTACAATAGAAGGAATCGAAGATTCGATGATTCCCGAGAAGTCTTCGCCTGCTGAGGCCTTCAACAAATCTATCTGCTGCTGTTTTTCTTCCAGACTCTTACGTATGGAAAGAAGGGCCGAAGACATTTCATCAATCTGTGTCTGCGTTGATTTTTGAGCATCAGATATTTTTCTGTCAAGCAAGCCATAATTCAGTTCCTGCCTTCCAAAATTAATATAAGTGAAAACACTTACAGTTACCATAAGGATTATCAGGAGAGTACTTGCGCTTCCTATAATCCATTTATGATGCGGCTTTAGAACAACATGATGATGGACAATTGGCCTGTGGTTTTTGTTTTTGAATGGCATTTTAATAATTACTTATTCGTGTTTATTAATTTTCCCTCTTGCCAGTATTCGTAAAGAGGGCCAATGAAGGCGCCAAATGTAAAAAACCAAACATGTTCTTCAAGAGGTATTCCCAGAATTATTATTCTTCCAATATTTTGAAAGAGCCAGAATTCATCAAAAAATCCAGGGGTTATAAAGTTTAATATATGATATCCTAAAATAGAAAGAATTAACAAAGATATCCCCGATAGTAGAGAATTTTTTATTAAATCAGGCCTTTTTGAATAAGTTATTAAAGTTGGTATAATCCATGCTAAAGTAGTTCCTACAAAACTATTTAATCCTATAAAAAATCCCCCAAAAAAGATAGCTAATGATAATAAAATCAAAAATAACAGGTTTATATTTCTTTTTTCTTCTCTCAGTTCCTTCGCCCTTTTTACTTTAACTCTTTTATTAAATAAATGTTCGTAGACAACTGAAGCAACTCCACCGATTCCAAAACCAAAAAGAAAATCTTCAATGCCAATCAGTGTTCCTGTAATTGTTAATGGTTTCCACCAATCTAATACATGTACTAATTCAACAAAAGGGCCAATAATCCCAAAAATTAAAGAAATAACCAACATCTCTTTTCTTGTGTCTTTTCTATAAAAAAATAAAACCAACCACAAAGCCAGTAATATCAAGTCTCCAATCAAATAAGTATATTGATAACTCACCATCTTCTTTGATAATGAACAATCCCAACAAATAAAAACCTTTTTATTGCTTTAATACGTGCTTTTTAAAGGGCTCGTAAGCTAACGGATAAACTCTCCGGTTTCGGCCCGGAAAATGAGGGTTCGAATCCCTCCGAGCCTATTTAAAACATGAAAAAAACAGAAAAATCACAACCAAATGAAAAACCCAGGCCAGGAGACCTCGTTGAAGTATCTCTCATCAAAAATTCTTACAGGGGGATTTTTCTGGAAAGCCCTGAAGATGAACATGGAATTGTTCTGTTAAAACTTGATTCCGGGTATAATATAGGCTTTAACAAAAAAGATATACTTGAGATAAGTGTTTTGAAAAGAGCAGAAGAGAGAAAAGAAATCACAGAAATAAGAAAAGATGCGAAAAAGCCAAACATAGCAATTATTATGACGGGAGGGACAATCGCCAATAAGTATGACCCTAAAACAGGGGGTGTTGCACCGCTTACTTCTCCTGAAGATTTATTTAAATTTTACCCTGGATTATTTGAAATTGTAAATGTAACAAAGATTGAAATTCCTTTTATGAAGGCTTCAGAAGATATGGATTTCAGAGACTGGCAGAAAATTGCCAAAATCTCCGCCCAACTTCTAAATGATTCCAACATAAAAGGGGTAATGATAACACATGGAACAGACACCTTACATTACACTGCAGCTGCACTTTCTTTTTTTCTGAAAAACCTTAACAAGCCCGTTGTTTTGACTTATAGCCAGAGAAGTACAGACAGAGCAAGTTCAGATGCTTCCCTGAATCTGGAATGTGCCGCTGTTGCAGCTTTGTCAGACATTGCAGAGGTAGTTGTTGTCGGTCACGCTTCCCTGAATGATGATTATTGCTATTCTTTGAGGGGAACCAAGGTAAAAAAACTCCATAGTTCCAGAAGAGATGCCTTCAAACCTGTAAATACAAAACCCATCGCTAAAATTTGGCCGGATAAGATAGAGATTGTTTCGGGCCATGATGCAAGGGATAATAAAAAGAAAGTAAAGACAGACACAAAATTTGAGGAAAAAGTTGCCCTGATAAAATTTTATCCCGGACAGGATCCAGGTATTCTTGATTTTTACGCTAAAAATAAATACCGCGGGCTTGTAATAGAAGGCAGCGGGTTGGGTCATCTTCCCGCATTAACATCTAGAAAATCCTGGCTTCCAACCCTTAAGAGATTGATTGCCAAAGGAATGGTTATCTGTATGACTACCCAATGCATTCATGGAAGAGTTGATCCTTATGTTTATTCAAATTTAAGAGCTTTAGAAAAAACAGGAGTCATCTATCTTGAAGACATGCTTGCAGAGACAGCTCTTGTAAAGCTCGGCTGGGTTCTTGGGCATTCTGAATGGTTAAAAAACAGGGAAACGATAAAGGCCAAGATGCTGGAGAATATCTCTGGAGAATTCAACGAGAGACTTGAGGAATAAAGATGTTCTTCTTTGCGCATCTACTTGCAGGACTAATCATAGGAAAATTATCTGGTAGTTACCTTGTTGCATTAATTGGCGCACTATTTGTTGATTTAGACCATTTAATTATCTATATAAAACATAAAATTATCCTTAAACCAAAGAAACTTTGGAGAATAATAATAAACCATAGAGATCCTTATGGATTTCAGAGAAATTTCCTGCACAGTTTTATATCTTGGGCGATAATATCTGTAATAATTTTAATAATTAATTTTAATCTTGGAGCTGTTTTTTCTTTGGCATATCTTACTCATCTTGTATTTGATCTTGTGGATAATGCTGATTTTTATCCTTTTTATCCTTTCAAGTGGAATGTGAAAGGGCCAATCAAATATTTTTCCAAAGGAGAAATGATATTCACGTTAATCTTGCTGGCGATTTTCGTTTTGATTTAAGATTACTTCCAATTGATATATTATTTCATAATTTTCTTTATCTAATGTAAGAAGATTCCTTAAGTTTTTTTGATTGGAAATTTTAGTATTTAAATTAGTATTAGTTTGGGA
>JBBSXY010000163.1:0-1736 GCA_038045525.1 Nanobdellota archaeon
TAAAGCCCGGGTCAATATTAGCTAAAGGATTAAAAGAAATGGGATATTTGGAATCCGAAGGATCAATAAGCACCACATCGTTTACTCGGTCTTCTGGAATAAAATGCAAAATTTCTTCTATGACATCGCCGTGAGGGTCAATAAAGCAAATGCCGTGGTTGTACCCAATGTCTTGGCGGACAAAAAGCTCAAGAAGTTTTGATTTTCCCACTCCGCTTTTTCCAACTATATAAATATGCCTGCGCCTGTCTATTCTCTTAATACCGAAAATAAACTTTTGCTCTTGCAAAGCCGCTTCATAATTGGTCTTGCCAATAAAAGAGCAGTCTTCGGGTTCAACGGAACCATAAACAGGCAACTCCGGAGGCGGAGGCGCCAACTTAAACCTGCGAATTCTATTTTTATCTACCATAACAAAATTAAACTCGAAATTCGAATTTCGAAATTCGAAATGTTTGGATTTGTTTCGGATTGAACGCTACGCGGAGAGCCTGTGGGCTCAATCGGGTTTCGGGCTTCGGATTTAATATTAGGACTCCTCTATAATCTTCTTTAAATCCTTTAAACCTCTATGCAACATAACCCTTATTGTTCCTGCTGGCTTATTCAAGGTTTTAGCTATTTCCGGCACCGGTATATCGTCTACATAGTGCCAAATTATTATATCTTGATAATCTTTTTTAAGGCCTTGTATGGCCGACTTAACAGCGGCAAAATCAGCAGCTATTATGGCCTTTTCCTGCATGTCCTTGCCGGGCTGTATTATTTGAGGAAAAACCTCAGTTGATACCACCTTTGTCCTACCTTTTTCCCTATAATAATCAACAACTGCGTTACGGGCAATCTGATACAAAAACGCGCCGATATTTTGTATTTCTGGAGTTTTTTCAAATTTCAAATTTCGAATTTCAAATTTCTGTTTGTATGCTTCCCAGCCCTTCAAAAACACCTTTGATGTGATATCTTCGGCTATTTCTTGCGAGTTTACCTTCAGATAAACAAACCTATATATCTTCTCAATATATTGGTCGTAAATATGCCCAAATTGTTCGTTTAAATCGTTCATTTGTACTAGTTCTATATATTACTATAAAAAGCTTTAAAAGTCAACTTTTAATAGGACAAAATATCCCATAGATAGGACATTTACTTAAAATAGCTCTGTCCTATCTAAATTAAGCTATTTTATATAAAACCTGATTAAACTCACCCTCCCTTGCCACTCTTCCGGTTTTAAGCAGTTCGTCTAAGTCTCTTCTTATTGTTCTTTTAGTAACATCTGGCAAAACAGCCAATAAGTCCATTACTTGGGCTTTTTGATTGCTTTTTAAAAATTTAAGTATTTTCTGCTGTCTGTCTGAAAGCTTAAGGGTTTTTTTAACATTAGGCTCGGGCGCGCTTGCCTGCATAAACTGAACCGGAGGCACTGCCGGCGGACCTATTTTTTTCTTTATTTTTTCGTACTCATTAAAAACTATTAAAAAACTGATGTCATTTATCCAGCCTTGAAATCTGGCCAGTTTTAAACAATTTAAAAGCGCTCCTATATCTTCAAACGTTTGCAATTTTGCCTTTTCCCTGCCTGCGTTGGCAGGTCCGTTTCCAGAAAAATAATCTTTTAAAGACACCCAGCCTTCATCAACAAAAACTAAACTCAAACTTTCCATAACAGCCAAAGCTTTTTCTTTTGCCTTGTTTTTTACCGGGTCAGATTCTGGAAAATATTCCAGCAGATT
>JBBSXY010000164.1:0-8674 GCA_038045525.1 Nanobdellota archaeon
TTGTCCTGGACAAACATTCCTTTAGGAACATAAAGTATTCCCGTGTTTCCTGTAAGCCAATAATCTTTTAATGTTTTTATGACATTTTTAGCTGTTTCATAGCCTTTATTTTCCAGAGAAGCATGAACCAAATGAACAAGCTCAGGCATTGTTAGCATCCTGAATCCTTGACCATAATCTGCCTGCCTTAATCCTAAGAAATTCATAGGGCCAACTCTTTGAGCATTAAAAACAAGTCCATCGTCAAGTTCTATAGTTGTGACTGCAACAATTTCCTTGAATGTTGGCTTTGCCATTGTCTTTTCCATGATTTTCCCAGAAAACACATGTATTTAAATATTTCTATTGTGTTACTACTTAAAAGTTATTGGTCAACCCCATTTCCTGCTTCGGGAACCTTGATTAAATCTGTCACAGAATCTTCGGGCTGTAATTTTACTATCCTGACTCCCTGCGTGGCACGACCCATTACTCTTATGTTATTTAAAGAAGTTCGCAAAACAAGACCCTTCGCTGTTGTGATTATTATCGAATCTGTAGGGTTTACGGAAACTGTATTGACAACCTCGCCTGTTTTTGCAGAAACCTTGACATTTATAACCCCCTTTCCTGCTCTTGCTGTTTTTCTGTAATCCTTGACGTATGTTCTTTTTCCGTAGCCGTTTTTTGTAATTGTAAGAATTGCCTGGCTTCTTAAAACCTCCAAACTTACAACTTCATCATTACCATCAAGTTTAATTCCTGTAACACCGTAACTTGTCCTCCCCATGCTTCGAACATCGTCTGAATTAAATCTTATTGCCTGTCCTTTTTTTGTGGCGAGAAGAACTTCCTCATTTTTTTTAACAACCTGGACATCTATCAGAATGTCGGAATTGTCAGAAGGCAGGTTTATTGCCCTTATTCCAGAAGCCCTTGGATTTGAAAAGTTTTTCAGGGAGATTTTTTTCACGATTCCTTTTTTTGTTGCCATAAAGAGGAAATCCTCAAAATTATTCACAGATATTACATTTGCTATAGTCTCGTCCTTAAGATTCAGAAGATTTGCCAAGGCTTTTCCCTTGCTGTATCTTTCCACTTCCGGAATGTCATAAGCTTTTAGCCACAAAGTCCTTCCTCTTGAAGTGAAAAACATTAGATAGTCATGAGTTGAGCAAGTGATTAGCTGTTTCATGAAATCTCCTGTCGCTAGGTTGCTTCCAATCATACCCTTGCCACCACGCTTCTGCTCCTTGTAAGACTGAACATCCATCCTTTTGCAGTATCCCTTGTCTGTTATTGTTACCACAACTTCTTTTTTCTGGACCACGTCTTTCTCTGAAATCTCGGAAATTCTTTGCAGCACATATGTTCTTCTGGAATCTCCGTAATTTCTCTTAAGCTCAGAAACTTCCTTGACAACTATTTTCAAAACTTCAGAATCATTTCCGAGAATTTTCTTAAATTCTGCTATTTTTTCTTTAAGTTCTTCATTCTCTTTTTTCAGCTTATCCTGTTCCAAGGTTGTTAATTGCTGAAGCTTTGTTTCAAGAACAGCAGCCGCTTGATTTTTTGTGAGCTTGAAATTCTTAATAAGCCCGTCGAGAGCATCTGTAACTCCTTTGGATTTCTTAATCAGATTTATAACTGCATCTATATTTTTCAATGCAACCAACAGACCCTCAACAATCTCGAGCCTGTCCTCTGCTTTTTTCAGGTCGTATTTCGTCCTGTTTGTTATTATCTTTTTTCTGTAATCTACATACTCTTCCAAAACTTCTTTCAGATTGAGAATCTTCGGCTGGCTTTTTACTAGGGCGAGAAAGTTCACGTTGAAAGAGTCCTGAAGTCTGGTATATTTGTAAAGGGAATTTGTAACCATTTTTGGATTTGCTCCTTTTCTCAGTTCTATAACAATTCTTATTTTTCCCTTAGAACTTTCGTCTCTTAGGTCAGAGATATCCCTGAGTTTTTTCTTCTGAATCATGTCTGCAATCTGCTCAACAAGAGAAGATTTATTGAGCATGTAAGGAATCTCTGTAATTATGATTGATTCTTTGTTTTTCAAAGTTTCCGTAGTCACTTTTCCTCTTAAAATAAGCTGGCTTTTTCCTGTTTTATAAAGTTCCAGCATATCTCCTGAGACATAGCCTCCTGTAGGAAAATCAGGACCAGTCACTATTTCTGACAATTCCTCGATAGTTATTTCCGGTTTTTTTATGTAAGCAGTAATTGCATCGCATACTTCTGTAATGTTATGCGGAGGAATATTTGTAGCCATTCCCACTGCGATTCCAGAAGCGCCGTTCAGGATTAAAGTTGGAAGTTTTCCAGGTAAAAGTTCTGGCTCTTTCAGAGAGTTGTCAAAATTTGGAAGGAATTTCACTGTTTCTTTTTCTATGTCCTGCAGTAATTCTGAGGATATCGGCATCAGTCGCGCTTCAGTGTAACGATAGGCCGCCGGCGGATCGTTGTCAATGCTCCCAAAATTTCCTTGACCATACACAAGGGGGTATCTCAATGAAAAATCCTGTGCCATCCTGACCATTGCATCATACACGGCAACATCTCCGTGGGGATGGAACTTGCCGATAACATCCCCGACTATTCTCGCAGATTTTTTTGTCTGTGAGTTTGGCTTCAAGCCCATTAAATTCATCGAGTAAAGAATTCTTCTCTGAACAGGTTTCAAACCATCCTCAATAGCAGGCAGGGCACGGGCAACTATCACAGACATCGCATAATCCAGATATGCCTTCTTCATCTCACTCGAGATTTCCGCATTTATAACTCCTTTTTCTGCTGTTTCGTTATTCTCGGTTTTGGTTTCGTCTGTCATTTTTCTATCTTCAATTTAGATAATTTATTTAACAAATCTTGAAAATCTTTCCATTCAATAACCTTATCAGAAAGATGTCTTAGATAAGTATTTTTTACATTTTCATTTATTGCTAAAATGAATTTTTTCTTTTTTGACAAAGCATATCCTATTTCTATTAAAAGACCTTCACTTCTATGTTCTGTTCTAATTATTGCTAAAAAAATATCATGATTATCTATTATTTTAAATGCATGACTAAGCCAGTTATCTGCTTTTTTGAATTTATTGTCTTCTACCTCTTCTAAAGTTGAATAAGGTTTATATCCTCTTGATTTTAAAGCCAAGTATATTTGACCCAATTCTTTTTTCAGAGCACTGATATCTTGTCCCGTTACTGCCTGTCCAATAAATATTCTTTTCATTTCCCTCCTCCTATCTTCAAAAATTCATCTTCTGCAAGCTCTTTCTCCTCGACGTTTCTGCCTTTCCACTTACATGCCCCGCACTCCCAGTTTTCTGGTTTCTTTCCTTCCTCTCCTACGAGGACTATATGAACTTCTGTGCTCCCGCATTTCGGGCATTTTTTTACCTTGTAAGTTTTACCTTGTTTCTTTTTCTTCGGAGCTTTCTCTCCTTTCAAAATCCAGTCGGGTGTTGTCAATTTTCCCATTTTATTTATGCCTCTTCAATAATTTTTCGAATTCTTCTGCGGGGATTTTTTCACTTTGAGTTTCCCTGTGACTATCCATTCCTCGCTTCCCCAAATTTTTTCATGGATTTCTGGCTTTGACATTTTATTAAATATCCAAATTAGCCTCTGATTTGGCCACGCTTGGATGAAGCATGGATAATCAAGACATCATATATCCAAATTAGCCTCCTTCGCGTTTTCCTGTATGAAGACTTTTCTCGCCTGTACATCGTCTCCCATGAGCATCGAAAACACCCTGTCTGCTTCTACCGCATCCTCAATAAAAATTTTTTTGATTATCCTTGTTTTTGGATTCATGGTCGTATCCCAGAGTTGGATTGAAGACATTTCTCCGAGTCCTTTAAATCTGGTAACATTTGCAGAATCCGAGCTGCCAACTTCCTTTTTAAGTTCTTCATCAGAGTAAACATAGTTATCTTTGTTTCCCTTCCTTATCCTGTATAAAGGGGGAAGAGCTGCATAGACATGTGAATTCTCTATTAGTTGTGGCATGAACCTGTAGAAAAAAGTCAGCAGCAATGTTTTTATGTGCTCACCATCAACATCTGCATCAGACATCAGGATTATTTTATTGTATCTCAGTTTTGTTATATCAAAACCTTCTCCAACACCTGTGCCTATTGCTGTTATTAGATTTACAATTTCCTCGCTCGAGAGAGATCTGGCTGGGCTGGATTTTTCTACATTGAGAATTTTTCCCTTAAGAGGAAGTATTGCCTGAATATTTCTATCTCTCCCCATTTTTGAACTACCTGCAGCTGACTCTCCCTCAACAATATAAAGTTCTGTATCTTCTTTTTTCCTTGAAGAGCAGTCTGCCAGCTTTCCTGGCAAGCCACCGAGGGAAAAGGCATTTTTTCTTCTCACTAAATCCCTAGCTTTTCTAGCTGCGATTCTTGCCCTTGCCGATTCCAGGGCTTTCTGGGTTATTTTTCTGGCTATTGCAGGATTTTCCTCAAAAAATTCAGAAAGCGATTTGGTAACTGCAGAATCCACAAAACCTTTTATCTCAGAATTTCCGAGTTTTGTCTTTGTTTGGCCTTCAAACTGCGGTTCTTCCATTTTAAGGCTAAGGACAACCGTAAGACCTTCACGAACGTCATCTCCGAGGAGAGACTCATCCTTCAGAAGATTCTTATTTTTTGCATAATCATTGATAGCCCTTGTCAGAGCTGTCTTAAATCCAGAGACATGTGTTCCCCCTTCCACAGTGTTTATTGTATTGACAAATCCGAAGATGTTTTCCTGATAACTGCTGTTATATTGTATAGCTGCTTCTATAACAGTATGGTCTATGTCTTTTTTGAAATATATGGGTTTATGCAGGGCTTCTTTGGAACGATTCAGCCATTTCACGAACTCTATTAATCCACCGGCAGAATAGAACTCCTCTTTTTTGTTCTTTTCATCATCTATAAGTGTTATTTTAAGCCCGGGATTAAGAAAAGCAATTTCTTGGAATCTGGTTTCCAGAACCTTATAATCAAAAGTTGTTGTTGAAAATATCTCCGGATCAGGCCAGAAAGTTATTGTAGTTCCTGTGCCTTCTGCCTTTCCTATTTCTTTTAATTTTGTCTTTGTCTGTCCGCGTGAATATTCCTGGCTGTAAACCTTTCCGTCCCTCTTTACATCTACGACGAGCTTTTCAGAAAGGGCATTAACTACAGAAACACCGACACCATGCAAACCACCAGAGATGGCATATGTTTTTTTGTCAAATTTCCCGCCTGCATGCAACCTCGTCAGCGCAACCTCAACTGCAGGAAGTTTCAGCGTAGGGTGAGTGTCTACAGGTATCCCACGCCCATCATCCTCAACTGTAACAGAACCATTTTTGTTGATTGTTACGATAATTTTTTTGCAATAACCTGCAAGGGCTTCGTCCACAGAGTTATCAACTACCTCATAAACCAGATGATGCAAACCATCTTTTCCAGTGCTGCCAATATACATACTTGGGCGGCGTCTGACTCCCTCAAGGCCTTCCAAAACCTTGATTTCTGCCGCAGTGTATGAACCCTTTTCCGCCATTTTTGGTCAAATTTGGTAAAGAAATTTACCCTATTGCGCCTAAAAAAAGTTAACTTGGTTTATAAACCTTTTTGGCATTTTATCGTCGATAAAAAAATTTTGGGATGATTTTGGAGCTAAAAAGCATATATGTTTAAATAGGTGAGATTTCTGCAGATTTTAATGAAAAAACCAATAATCCTGGCCGTAGTTTTAGCCATCATTTTAACAACAATCCTGTCTTTAGCAATGGTTTCATCAAAAGGAAATTATGTAAAAATCGCAGGACACACGCACTCAATCGCAGGACACACGCACTCATTTACAAAAGCAATCTGTGATTCCAAAAATCTCTGCCAGGACTATGAGATTTTCTGCAAAGACCTGGAAGTCATAAAAATGAGCCCGATAACGGGGGCTGTTGTTCAGTTCTCTGAAAGCTGGAAAGACCCCAGAACTTTGGAACAGAGAAATGAGTTTTGTTAGGGATTCGGTCAAAGTTGGTTCAGTCAATGTTCTCTTAAAAGAGAGTTTTCTAGATAAGGAGTTAATATTTTTCTAAAGGGGTGTCTTCTTAGTTTGGCTAAAGCTTTATTTTTTATCTGTCCAATTCTTTGTCTAGAAATATTATATTCTTGTGATAACTGTAAGGTATCTTTTTCTTCTGCACCTATTCCAAAATAAGCCCTAAGAATTTGTTCTTCTCTATAGGGTAGATTAGATAAAACAGAATTTATATCCCTAATCAAATTTTGAAGCTCTAAATTCTTTTCTATTTCACCAGTTACGGAAGGTAATAACCTTTCTTCGACCTGATGATAAGGAAGCAAGTAATCTGGTGGTATTTCTCTTTCCATAATTAATTTTCTTTTCATAGACGTTCTTTTCCTTAGTTCTTCTGAAAAATATTGTGCATAAATAATTCCAATTTCATCTGCGACTACTTCTGGCGTCATTCCTAAAGTCTCTCTTGCTCCAACTAAATAAGCGTTTTTTAATCTGGCTTCCAAACGAAGATTAAATCCTTTTCCAGAATGAAGCTCTTCTGTTTTCATTTTTTTAGCATATTTTGATATATTTATAAAGCTATTGACTCCCATAAGCATCTCTTGTAACATAACTGCATTTTTTGCATTTGAATAAGTAGATATTTGATTCATCCGCCCAAGACGAACCTAAATCTACAACATCTGCATATTCATATCTGCATTTTTTGCAGATATGTGGAAATCCTTTTTCTTCAAACTTTTCTGGAATAAAAGTACCTTTTCCTTTTTCTTCCTTTTTCTTAATTTTTTCAATTGATATAATCTTGTAATCAGTTATTTTTGTAAAACCACAACTACATTTTTCTTTGTTTTCATTCAACTCTGCCGGTCTTCCGCAATTTATACAAAATCTCATAAAAGAGATTTCAAAAAATTCTTTTTAAATTTAACATCAGCTCAGCGTAAACATTTTTAAACTTATAAACTATGGATAATTTATCAGAATCCTAGGACAACACATAAATTCTAATTAATTTTATTACTCTCTTTTCTTAGAAATCCATCTGACTTTTCTTCTTTTAAGGAAAAAATTTTTCCTGCATTTTGAAGAGCAAAAGTATCTGGGAGTTCCGTCATTGAAAACAAGAGTCAGGCCTCTCGGAGGCTCGTACTGTTCCCCGCAATAACTGCATTTAGGCATTTTATTATTTCCTTGGTTTAATTTCAATTAAATAAAATGGATTTGCCCCAGAAGGTTCACGTATATTAAACCAATAACTATCTCTTTGCTGTCTGAGATAATCTTTCCATGACGTAGCATCATCTTCAGATAAACCACTGAGCTTAATAGATTGAACACCTGCTCTAAATATCTCTTCAACTGCACTAAGTATCTCTAAACCATTTATTTTTGTAGGCATTTTAAGTGTATGTTCCTTTTGTGACTTTGGACTTTATTCTTCTGGCTTCTATCTCTGTTTCCCTAAGCATCAAGTAATCTCCTATTCTTACAGGGCCTTTGACGTTTCTTCTTATAGATCTCCCTTTATCTCTTCCAGAAGTTACCAGGGCTTTTACCTGTGTAATCTCACCACGAAAGCCTGTTCTTCCTATTATGTCCTCGACAAGGGCAGGAACAGCTTCCGCTGTAAGAATCCTGTCGCTTCCTTTCGAAGCCTGTGACTGTTGTGTTTGTTTTGATTTGTACTGCTGTTTTGCGCCGCCCATTTTTAATTTTCTTTTTTTGTTTTAACTTTTATTCAAGCCAGCAATGTCTTTTTCAGAATCTCCTGGTTCGATAACAGCCACAGAAGATGCAGACACTGAAATTCCAACGGCAATTCCCAGTTTCTGCTTGCTGTCAACTTCCCTGCAAAGGATTTTCTTTTCCCTGCACAAGATAGGGATGTGCTGAACTATTTCCTTGGGAGAAACATCTGCTGCATAGACCACCAGCTTTGCTGTTCCCCTCTCTATGGCTTTTGTGACTTCGTTAGTCCCTTTTTCAACTTTTCCTGTTTTTCTTGCCTTTTCGATTATTGAATAAATGTCTGCCATTTTGCTTTTATATTGTTTTAGTGTTTAATGACTACGAGAAGAATAAATCCTCCCATAAGGTCATCGGATAAATATTAAGACAAAAAGTGATTTAAAAATGTTTGGTTGCCGTTTTTCACATAAATGATTATAAATAATATTTTTGTTGGGTAGTTTATGGAAATAGAAGAAGAAAAGGTTTTAGAGAGAGATGGAAAGATAAACTGGGAGTATCTTTATGAATTAAAAAAGAAAGAGAACAAAAATGATTTCCACCAGGCAATGTTTCTCTTGAAAAACAAAGGGAGAATAACAATGTATCCTTTTGGAGGTTTTTTTGTGTACAGTGGAGGTTTTCATATAGGGCCAAGAATAAGTGATGTTGGCTATCTGGGATATTTTATCAGAGAAGAAGACGCAAAGGAATTTCAGAAAAGATTTCATCCAGATGGATTAATCGCAAAAATTGAGGAATAATCATCTCCAGCTGACTTCAACATCATCTGTCCTTTGCCTTGGCTTTATGTCAATAAAAATAAATACCCTCATCATCTAATTTTCTTATGGATAAAATAAAAGTCCTTCCAATATATCCTAAATTTCCCGAAACATTTTGGAGCTTCGGAA